>QIJL01000307.1 GCA_003232435.1 Flavobacteriales bacterium
GCATCTACCGTTCTGATCTCTCCTTGATTATTTCCTCTTATGAAATGGAACTTCTTGAACCGACGATTACCGAGCATAAATCCCTTTTACTGTATTTGCCCTTTATGTTGGATGCTTTGGAAGAATCGGCAATTAAAAAATGGAAGCCTTTTGAAGAAAGAAAAGATTTTGTCTTTATCGGCTTCGGCGGGCACGCTCCCAATGTCGATGCGATCTCCTATCTAAAAAAAGATATTTGGCCGTTGATCCGACAACAACTTTCCGATGTCAAAGCGAATATATATGGGGGGAATCTTCCTGAAAAAGTTCATCAAATGAATGATCCGAAGGAAGGGTTTTTTATCAAGGGATGGGCCGAGGAAGCCAAACAAGTGATAGAAAGCTCCGGAGTGATGCTTGCCCCGTTACGATTCGGTGCCGGACTCAAAGGTAAATTGCTTGATGCAATGCGGTATGGTACACCTTCGATCACGACATCAATAGGGGCGGAAGGCATGCATAAAAACCTGGCTTGGAACGGAAAAATCTGTGATGACCCTAAATCTTTTGCTGAGGCCGCCGTAAAACTTTATCAAGATAAAATCGAGTGGAAACAATGTCAGCAAAATGCGATCGAGATCATCGATACGATTTACGATAAGAAAACGTTGGATAAAGTGCTTCGTTCAAAAATTGAATCGATCCAGGAAAATTTAGCCGCCCATCGCACGAATAATTTTATAGGTGCTATGTTACGACATCAAACCCTTTCCAGCACCAAATATATGGCGAAGTGGATCGAGGAAAAGAATAGGGGATAGGAGTAACTGTTCAGCCCCTTTGTCATTCCGTATTCTATGATTAAAACAAGTAGAAACTGATTTATTTTTGTTAATAAAAAATCAAGCGGCAAACTTCATAATATCTACATATGGAGTTTGCCTTTTTACGGCCGCAAAAACTCTAGAGATTAATTTGTTTCTAATTATGTTGATAGTACTCATTTTATTCTTTCCACTTTTAATTCTACGTTCATAAAAGAGCTTCATTTCAGGGCTATGTCGTATCGATGTTACCGCACACATATTTAGTATGCTCTTTAGCTTTTTATTGGCCAAATGCGAAACTTTTGTACGCCCTTTAATACTAGACCCTGATTGATAGGGAAATGGAGCCACTCCACAATAACTGGCAAATTTCCTCCATGTTTTAAACTTAGTGAAATTAGCGGTGTATATGAGTATTGTCAATGCGGTTTGAGGTCCAATTCCTTTAACACTGATAGTTAAGTTGTAATTTCTGCCGAGAGCTTCATTGGCTTGTACGATCTGTTGCATTTTAGCTTCCAGCTTTTGTATTTCTTTGGTTAAGGCCGCTATCATTTTTTCCTGTACTTCAAAAATGGTCTTAAAGTCTTTTTTGGAGTAAATTCCTTTTTGCTCCTTCAGGGTCGATTTATATCCCGCTCTTTGCTTAACAAGCTTTAATCGCAATGAATTCAAAGACTTTAGGGTGCCAATGTCCTTGCTGGGCAGTTTACTCGGAGTAAGTTCATCCCTCGACCTGTAAGCATAAAGTGCTATTCTTTTAGCATCTACTTGATCGTCCTTACCTCTTGCTATGCCAATAGATCTTTTAATTTCCAGACCGGGGACAATACAAAAATGATAGTGTCCGCTATCTAAAAAGATTCCCAGATTATCTGAATACATTCCAGTATGCTCAAACACAAAAAGGAGTTCTCTTTTCTTGTAGCCTGTGTTTTTAAAAATCCATATCAGCATCTTTTTAAAACCTGATTTCGAGTTTTCAAATTGATTTAAAATTCCTAAAGTATGGATGCATACATCTATCACGGATTTACTAACATCAATACCGATCGTTTCATTTATTTTCATAATTTCAAGTGTATTAAAAATGGTTACGTAAACTAAGACCTTTAATCAGTTCTATACTGAAATTCTATATAGTTCTAGGTAACCGAAAAAAGAACGGGGACTAATACGGAATATGGCTCTTTTTGCTAGAGGCAGAGAAAGTTCACCCCGTTCTTTACTTTATTAGTTGTCAACAAAATAAGACTTATCAACAAAGAAAAAAAGAAGCAAAAAAAGAAATTTTTTATAAAAACAAATCTAAAGGAGGCACGAGGAATCCCTACGCCTGTCCGCCCGTGCCTGTACGGACGGGCCTGCCGATACAGGCAGGTATGCTTGTTTGGGTCTCGTTTTAGGATCGGTGGCCGATGCCGGTACTTGTGCTGAGCGCCCGCCTGAATGACAAAGTCGGGCAGGTAGCCGAAGTATTGACAAGAAGGCTCCTGTTTGCAGTTCAATACACTCAATGGATTTAGTTTTTCGGGAATTTTGGCGAATTTATTTTTTTCTTTACCAAGGCAAAATTTTCAAGCGAAAATGTCTTGCAGACATTTTTAGCGAATGAGCCAGCTGGCGCGTTGGCAGGGAAAAATAAAAAGGGAAAAACCCGAAAAGCTATGTGCATTGAGTGTACAGGTGAAAGGTAGTGTCAACGCTCCCAAGGGATTCCTCACTTCGCTCGGAATGACAAAGGGGGGAGAAAAGCACTTCGGCTGAATAGTTACTCACGAGGCTAAAATGAACGTAACTTGCATATTATCGATAATTTAAAAGAAGTTTATACTATTTTTAATAGACACTAGTGGGGTAAGGTATAAAATTACTGCCCGACCGTATTGATAAGGGTCCCGATATTGTCGATACTGATTCGAACCTCATCCCCTACTTCCAAAGTGAATTCGTCGGGAGGAATTATTCCCGTTCCCGTCATCAAAAAGCATCCATTGGGAAAATTACATTCCCTAAAAAGGTATTCAACAAGTTCAGGGAGTTTTCGTTTCATATTGCTCAAAGGTATTTCGCCCTTGAATGCTGTTTCTGTGTCCCTGGCAATTTCAAGAGTGATGATAGATTCAGGATCAATTGGGGAATCCGGAACATAGATACATGGCCCCAACGCAGCACAACCTTCATACGTTTTTGCCTGAGGCAGATACAAGGGGTTCTCCCCTTCTATATCTCGTGAACTCATATCATTCCCAATGGTATATCCCTCAATAGTGCCTTCTGAACTTATCAGCAAGGTGAGCTCGGGTTCGGGTACATTCCATTTGGAATCCTTTCGTATTCGTACCATTCCATTTGGCCCGACGGTACGGGCCGCAGTTGCCTTAAAAAAAAGCTCGGGCCTGTCGGCGTCATAGACACGATCATAGAAAGTTCCACCGCCTGCGTCTTTTGATTCTTCCATACGTGCATCCCGACTTCGCAAATAGGTCACTCCTGAAGCCCAAATTTCCTGATTGCCTATAGGTGCCAATATTGATTCAGGCTTGTCACAACTTTCCCAACCTTCTATTTCCTTCGAAAGAATATCGTGAAGCCCGGCCCTGTTTATAAAAGAGTCCCAATTTTCTATTTCCTTTTGAAAAAAATTATTTTTCAATTCAATACATGTGCCAATACCGGTTTTATAAATCTTCATTACTTAGCCTGCTAACAATTGTGTTATAAATGTAATTGTTTTCAAAATTTCGATAAGGTTGTTCACGAGGGTGTACAACAAATTTCCCTAAATCCAATAGATTCGGAAAGTTCCGCCTTGGAATCGTCCCCGACCTAGTCCTCTCCGCCATTTGGCGGAAGGGAACTGTTTCTCGATACCTTTGAATGCCTAGCTTTTTGCTGTATCTGCTCCCCTCCTTCTGGAGAGCCTGTCCGAATTCACTTCGGGGGGCCGGGGTGGGGACAATCCGGTAAAATGGTTTTCCTTTGAACAGAAAAGGGAAATTTGTCGTGCACCCGTTCACGATAAAAAAAGCAATCAAATACAATATATTGATTATATTTCGAGTATAAACAATTAACCATGACCGACCAATTTAATTTGAGTGGCAAAGTTGC
>QIJL01000118.1 GCA_003232435.1 Flavobacteriales bacterium
GTTGACGATGTGGCTTTGGATACGCCATTTACATACCAAACCATTCACTTGTTAAAAACAAAAGGAGATGATGCCTTTATGGATATTGTGGAAACGCCCGAAACCGAAACCGCGAAGGACCTGTTTTTAATCAGTTTTAAGGAAGCAGCTAAATCATTGATGAAATGGAAAGCGGAGAATGGGGATTATAATTGGAATGCCTATAAAAGCACTTACGTCGGGCACTTGCTACAGGCCCTACCGGCTTTTTCACGATTTAATTTGCCAATTGGCGGTGGCGGAAACATTGTAAACGCCACAAAAAAAGACCATGGCCCTTCTTGGCGGATGATCGTAGAAATGAGTTCGCCGCCAACAGCTTTAGGAATTTATCCTGGTGGGCAATCCGGTAATCCGGGTAGTAAATATTATGATAATTATATAGATGACTGGGCAGCCGGCGAATATAACAACCTCAACTTTATGCAATCAGATGCTAAAACCGATGCCGTAATCGGCACACAAACCTTAATGTCGAAATAAATGAATATCAGAACCCTCAATTTTCTAGCTACACTCATTTTGGCCTTGGTCTTTTCTTTCTTTCTGCCTTGGTGGTCTATAATGTTGGCCGCATTTATAACGGGGTTTTTGTTGTCCTTAAAAAACGTTGCTGTTTTCTTTGTCCCGTTTTTGGCCATCCTATTGTTCTGGGTTGTCTATTCATTTATGATCTCAAGCGGAAACGACTTTACCCTCGCAAAAAAGATAGCCGTCTTATTACCTCTAGGCGGAAATGCCTATCTGTTGATGTTAGCTACAGGTATCGTTGGAGGCCTGGCCGCGGGCATCGCAGCTATTTTTGGAAAACAATGCCAGATATTGTTTAGAAAGTAGGTCTTTAAAAAAGGTACGCCCTTGTGCTTCCAGAGATGTTCTTGTAGCCGTTCGGCAAATGACGATTTAGTTCTGTAAAAGGTCACTTTACGAAATTATTAAAAAAGATACTGAAATGAATTCAGCACAGGCAGGAAAATGGCACTGAAATAGTACGGGGCAAACTATTCTGTATTTCAGTTTCATAAAACGGCCGTTTTATGGGACTGACAATTAGGGATATAATTACTAGAAGAAGAACTCTTAGATTTCCAAATAATCCGTTTATCGTTGTTCAGTTTATCCAATACCATGGCCAGGGTACTTTGGTTGTTTGAATAACTAAAGCCAAAAAATCAATATATGCACAAATTTTACAATTCAATTGCATTTAACGACGATTGAACTTAAAGTCATTTCATTAGCTAACCAACGGGTTGATATTTGGCAGACTATTAATTGTCTTGTTCATTAATTTAAAAACTTATGAAAACAAGAAATCTTTGTGTGGTTGGATTAATTCTTTTTGTTACGAGTTATGTCTTTTTTTCTCAAGGTTCATTGAGTAACCAAAAAACCATAGATGTTGCGCACTGGTTTAATTTGATCGGGGCGGTCTTACTATTTTCTTTTAATAATGTATTTCCCAAAAAAAACAGCCTCCATTCCGTAGCATTTGTTCTGACTGGTATAGGGGTTGTTGCCCACATTGGACTTTGTACTATTGACTTTATTATGTGGAGTTTTGGCAATGATGATATGGGAAGAAATGCTTTGAGTGAGCAAATAAGTAATACACCCTTAATTTTATATCCATTTATCACAGTTGGGCCATCCTTGCTCTTTACAGGTTTAGCAGCTCATGCTTTGAATTTTATCAAAACGAACCCGATTAGTTCTCTAATGGTAATAATAGGCGGACCATTTGTCGGACTTTCATATTTTATATGGAATAATGGAAATTTAATGTTAGCCAGTTGCGTGATTTTTGCGTCTGGTTTAGCTCTTCTATTGTACAGAAATGAAATCCAATACACTAGGAAAAAAGGGCTGAATAACGGCTTATAAGTTAACTAATGCAGGTCTGCCCAGAAAAGTATGGTCAGCTAGAAAAGTTATCATACAGGTCTCTTTCTTGGGGGTAGTCGGAACTTCGTTGAAGGAAATTTGCATATTGGGTGTTTTTCGAATTGCACGATATACAAATAATTCCGTTATTCGTCTTATGACCGTCTAAAA
>QIJL01000335.1 GCA_003232435.1 Flavobacteriales bacterium
TTGATCTTAATGGGGCTCGCAGCTTTCTTTTTCTATCGCAGCAACCAACAACAAAAATTGGCCAATAATCTGTTGGCCTTGAAATCGCTGCGGTCGCAGATGAACCCTCACTTTATATTCAACGCCCTGAATTCGGTGAACAACTATATCGCTAAAAGCGATGAACGAAGTGCAAATAGATTTCTGAGTGAATTCTCTACTTTGATGCGATCGGTACTTGAAAATTCAGAAGAAGATTTTATTCCCCTTTCAAAAGAATTGGAGTTGTTGGAAGTCTACGTGAAGTTAGAGCATTCCCGATTTCCCGATAAGTTCGATTACGAATTGGTTATCGACAAGAATGTTGATGTAGATGCGTTTCAGATTCCGCCGATGTTATTACAACCATACATCGAAAATGCGATTTGGCACGGGCTTCGCTACAAAGAGGAAAAGGGCTATTTGAACATCCATCTAAAACAGAGAGATAAAGAAAGCGTTGAAATTGTTATTTCGGATAACGGAATCGGGAGAAAAAAATCTTCCCAGCTGAAAACGCAAAATCAAAAGAAACAAAAGTCGAAAGGAATGGGCAACATCAAAAAAAGAGTGGCCATTCTGAACGATATGTACAAAGACAAGGTAGACGTGTACGTTTCCGATCTTGAGACCGACGGAACCGGAACTAAAGTAACCTTGACTTTAAAGAGGGATTAGAAAGAAGTTGAAAGGCTCAAGACAAAAAGACATAAGTATGAAACTAAACGCGATAATAGTTGAAGACGAGGCCAATAGCCGGGAAATCTTAAAAAATTACTTGGCAAAATATTGTCCTGATGTCACTTTACTCGGTGAAGCTACGAGTATTCGAGAAGGACTTACGTTGATCAATACCAATACCCCCGATCTGGTCTTCCTAGATGTAGAGATGCCTTTTGGCAATGCTTTTGACCTACTGGATCAATTGCCAGATAGAACTTTCGAAACGGTTTTTGTCACGGCCTATGATCAATATGCGATGGATGCTTTGAACAATCATGCCGCTTACTATCTGATGAAACCGATTAATATTGATGAGCTGATCAAAGCGGTAAGTTATGTTTCGGAAATCATCAACAAAGAAAATGCACTCGAAGATAAGGTGCTGACCCCGAAATTAAAAAGTGTTGAGGGTAAGATTACCATTCCCCAACAAGATGGTTTTCAGGTACTGAATGTGACCGATATTTTATATTGTAAGGCAGATGACAACTACACCGAAATTTACCTTGAGAACAAAAAGATCTTAGTAAGCAAGACCCTTAAATATTTTGAAGAGGCATTGGCCGAATTTGCTTTTGCCCGCATACATAAGTCATATTTGGTCAATGTTAACGAGGTAGTCAAATATCGAAAAGGAAAAGGAGGTAGCGTTGTGGTTTCCAATGGAAAAGAACTTCTTGTTTCCGCTTCCAAAAAGAAAGATTTTTTATCCTATTTTTAACCACAAACCACAAACCACAAACCACAAACCACAAACCACAAACCACAAACCACAAACCAATGATACTTAAACCGGTAAATGGTAAATCCCCTCAGATAGGAAAAGATTGCTTCATAGCGGAAAACGCAACACTCATTGGCGAGGTTTCTATGGGTGACCAATGCAGTATTTGGTTCAATGCCGTTCTTAGGGGCGATGTTCATTTTATTAAAATGGGGAACAAGGTAAATGTTCAAGATGGTGCCGTGGTTCATTGTACCTATCAAAAGTCGCCGACTACAATTGGAAATAATGTTTCGATCGGCCATAATGCGATAGTACATGGATGTACCATTAAGGATAATGTTCTAGTCGGAATGGGCAGTATTATAATGGACGATTGTGTAGTCGAAAGTAATAGCATTATTGCAGCTGGCGCTGTGCTTACAAAGGGTACACACGTACCTTCAGGAAGCATTTTTGCAGGAATGCCGGCCAAAAAAATAAAAGATGTAAGCCCAGAACTGAGTTCAGGCGAAATTGACCGTATCGCCAACAATTATGTCGAATATTCGAGTTGGTTCAAGGAATAATAGTAGCAGTTTGCGGTAGCAGTTGGCAGTTGATCTTGACTTGAACTTGTGCTTGAACTTGGTTTTGACTTGTGCTCGAACTTATTTTCCTATTTTTGTCCTAGAAAACTATAAGAATGAACGCATACATCTTTCCAGGTCAAGGGGCTCAATTCGTGGGCATGGGCCTTGATTTATACGAAGAATACCCCTTGGCACAAGAACTTTTCGAAAGTGCAAATGAGCTATTGGGTTTTTCGATAACCGATATCATGTTCGAAGGTACGCCCGAAGAACTCAAACAGACCAATGTCACCCAACCTGCTATTTTTTTACACTCGGTTATCTTGGGCAAAATCTGTGGTGAGAGTTTTAAACCTGATATGGTGGCCGGCCATTCACTTGGAGAATTTTCTGCCCTTGTTGCTAACGGTTGTCTCAGTTTTGAAGACGGATTGCAATTGGTGGCAAAAAGGGCCGATGCAATGCAAAAGGCTTGCGAACTACGACCTAGCACCATGGCGGCGGTTTTAGGGTTGGATGACAAAATCGTTGAGAAAATCTGCGAAGAAACCCCAGGAATCGTTGTTGCGGCAAATTACAACTGCCCTGGTCAATTGGTAATTTCAGGAGAGGTGGAAGCTGTTAATACAGCTTGCGAAAGGCTAAAAGAGGCCGGTGCAAGAAGGGCATTGGTGCTTCCGGTTGGCGGGGCTTTTCATTCCCCCTTGATGGAACCCGCAAGGGAACAATTGGCATCGGCCATAGACGAGACCGAATTTAAGAATCCAATATGTCCGATATATCAAAATGTTACTACAACGGCCGTCCGAGATTCTACGCTGATCAAGCAGAACCTCATTTCACAATTGACCGCAGCTGTGAAATGGACGCAGAGCGTTCAGAATATGGTAAAAGATGGGGCGACCCTGTTTACCGAGGTTGGCCCGGGCAAGGTGCTTCAAGGCCTGGTGCGAAAGATAGATTCGACACCGGAAATTGCGTCTATTGCCAAACCTTAATGGCGTTTTATCCGTATATTAGGTAGTTTAACCATTAAAGCCTGATTTCAACATGAGATTAAGGTGTTCGGCCATTTTTTTAGTAATATTGACCCCCAATTTAGCATGAACCCACTTACCTCGATGTGAATTGAATTGAGAACATTCGAAGAACGGTCTATGAAATTGAAAAGAAATACTGATTGCCTCCCTTTGATTGAGTTTCACCGTTTAAAGGGTTTTTTGTTTTTGGCGTTGATGCTCCTAGGTTTTTATGCCCAGGCTCAAAGTCTTGTGGCATCGATAAATGATGATGATGATACGGGAAGCGAACAGGGCATAAATCCGGCAAGTTTTGAGGTTGAGTTAGTTCCAATAGGCATCATACTCAATATCCCCTATACGGTTAATTATACCGTTACAGGTACGGCATTGGGCGGCACGGACTACACGGCCTTATCAGGTCAAATAACATTCCCTGCCGGGGTTTTCGTTCTTCCTCTTGATATTACCGGTATTGTTGACGACAATATCGTAGAGGGCGATGAAACCGTGACGGTCACCTTGGATCCGGGAGGCCTAGTGTATGCGGTCGACCCCGATGACGGTGCTGCAACTATAGATATCGAGGACAATGATGTCGGGATTATCAGCCTTAACCTGAGCATGCCTCCTTTTGATAATGAAGCTACCGAGGGGCCCGGTGGTGACAATGGCCTTTTTCGCATCATTTTAGATAAGCCAAACGGTACGGCCGCGGACGTAACCGTAAACTATACCGTAACCGGTACAGCCACTACCGGAGTGGACTATAATTTGACCGGTGCGGTCAATCTCACATTCGCAAATAACGGCATACAGGTCACTAGGAACCTCAATGTGATTACCTTGAACGAT
>QIJL01000049.1 GCA_003232435.1 Flavobacteriales bacterium
TGCGCTATATTTTTAAAAGCTTTAAATTCTAAAGCATTGCCCGAAGGATCTAAAAAAAACATTGTGGCTTGTTCTCCCGCTTTTCCTTCAAACCTGATATATGGCTCGATAATAAATTCGATTTTTTTTGAACGTAACCTGGCCGCTAATTCTTGCCAGTCTTTCCAATCTAAAACTACGCCTGCATGTGGTACCGGAACCTGATGTCCATCCACTGGATTCTCGTACAGATTGGATTGTTTACGAGCTACCTGATGGATTACATATTGATGCCCAAACATATTAAAATCTACCCATTTGGTATCACTTCTCCCCTCTGTACAACCCAGTACCTCGCTATAAAAAATTCTGCTCTTCTCCAAATCATCTACCGGAACGGCTATATGAAATGGATTAATTTTGTTTTGTTTTTGCATGGCATCTCAATTTTATTATTTCTTTATTGAAACTTTTGTGTTTAGTATAGGGCATTAAACCCCGGGGCAAGCCTTGAGGTATTGTCCCATATCCCGAAATGATCTAGTCATCAGGATCTCTTTTTTGCAACACAATCATGTTATCTGCATATCGATTGCCTAATTCTCTGTAGGATGAAGAATTAAAGTGAGTAGAATCTCCCTTATCTTTTAAGCCCAGAGAACTGACCGTAACAGCATTGGGAATAAAACCTGCGGCATCATTTATTATTTTATTTATTGTATCCGCCTGCGGTCTTCTTTTTACATGAAATTTGCCTAATTCGCCAAGAACAATTGGAATATCTTCGGCATCCAAATCTTTTCTGAACCGGTACATTAACTCCATTAGTCTTTCCAGATATAATTCATATCGGTCAGACCTGCTATCCGCTTCACCCTGATGCCAAAGAATACCTTTAAGTACACCTCCATTTTTAACGCTTCTTTGGTTCTTGCAATGGCATCATCATAGGGATACGAATCTGTTATTTTAAAGTAGGTCCCCTTTTCCCATTTTTCTATGCGAGAGGCTCCGACTGCACAGGGAATTAAGTATATATCTGCCTTTGGACTATATGCTGCCATTTTTCTTCCAAAAGCAAATCCCGGACCTACACCAATTCGTTCAGGTCTATCAAAATGCATCGGCTCTTTTGCAGGTACCCATTGTCTGTCTTTTGTAAACATAAATACTTGTTTATGTAATGTAGTATCGATTAACGCTACCTTACCTCGCCCTGCCATATTAGATTGTCCTACGAGTAGGTACACATGCTTCTCTCTATCATTAGTGCATGATAAAATCAGGACCATCAATATTATAAAACAGCTTTTCCTATACATTCTAAATAGCCTAATTTCTTAAATTATTCTATAGCTCAGCTTTCTTTAGCTACCAGAGCTTTATGTACTACCCAGGTTTGTCATTGACGTTACAGAAAAATACGGTATTGGCAAATAATTTAGTGGTTTCCTTCCAAAACATTCTGAAATTGAGATTGTCGGCAAAAATTTACTATGTGAACAAGCAGGTTTCTCATTTTATTCAGCATATTACGATAAAAAATAGACAGATATAGATTACACTCCTTATCTGCCTATTTACTTAAAAAACTAACCCTCACTCAAAAACAAAACTAATTCAACCCTTTTATTCTAACATTATCAATATATGCGCCTTCCGAAGGCACGTTAGTGTCCACTTCAAAAACCAATTGAACGTTGGTATAGTTTGTTAAATCCAAGGTTTTGGTTTCCCAGACACCTGATGCTATTGCATTCAAATTCCCATTGGAATCCTCATTAACAATATCCAATTCCACACCCCCATCAACGATCACATATAGTCTGACTCTATCCGCGGTGATCATCCCATTTTGATCGGTTTCTTCGTAGGTGTCGGTTCCTGATGATAATGGTGATGGCTTTATGAATAAATCCACGTCAATTGATACTGAGGTAAATCCGGTAATATCAACATTATCAAAAACTACTTTTGCCGTTCCTTCGACATCTGTTAACTTATATCCTTGAGAGCCATCGGTATAAGCGACAACATCTGATACATCGTTGACCGCACCTATGGCATTTGAAGCTTTTGGAGTATTGAATTGAAAATATAGGTGGCGTCAAAGCCCATTTCTCCTCCTGTAGATGTGAAATCAACTTTATCCTGGCCGGCATTATTTACCATATCATGATCCACATCATTATTTTGGGTATCAATATATTCTCCTTCTACTAAAGGTTCTTCAAAACTCGTAAAAGCAATTGTGACAAAAGGATCTTCGCCGGTTCCCGAAACCGTAAGGTTTACCAAAGGAGCATCTGTTGAGCTATGTGCTATGTCTTCTGAAATTGCTCCTATACTGGTTGGAGCAAATCTAACATATACATCTGTCGGATTTCCTTCTATAGCAACATAATCCAATGAAACTGAAGATGAAAATGTAATATCGTCCGTTGATACTTCAAAATTGGCGGAACTGTTTATAACCACATTTTCGGTCAATGCATGCCCTTCAACCGTATACACTTGCGAGGCGGACTGCTGCCCCGGCGTAAGGTTTCCAAAATCAGTTAGGGATTCCTCAATAATAATGGCAGGAATTGGAGCTATTACGGTTCCCGATACAATTTGTTCTTTACTCTTTGCTCCTGTGGCAGAATGGAGTATGCTACCACTGGAAGTACCCAGTGTGGCATCGCCCATTGGGGCCAATTTTATATAAATGACAGCTTCATTATTGGTAAAATCCGCTGATGCCAAGGACAAGGTTGAAGAAAAACTACTGGCATCGCTCGAAACCTCATAATCCTCAGGTGCGGTTATCTCAAGGTTATCTACCAAAGACACAGCGGAAACTGTATAGCTTTGTGCTACGGATGAGAATCCTTGTTCTACATCGCCAAAATCAGTTATGTCCGCAACAATCA
>QIJL01000011.1 GCA_003232435.1 Flavobacteriales bacterium
GGAGGGGCATATTTGGTCGATGCCGTTCGAAAGAAAAAGTTGAAACATTATTTTATTTCCGTTGGGATTCTTTTCGGTGCCGTACTTCTCGGAATAGCCGCGAATGCCACAGGCCTCATGGCCACTAAGGAATATGCGGCTTGGAGCACGAGAGGAAAGTCCGAAATTACGATCAACGCCGATGGTTCTGCAAAAGAGAAGACAGACGGATTGAGCAAAGAATACATAACACATTGGAGTTATGGAATTACCGAATCTTTAAATCTTTTTGTGCCACGTCTTTTTGGGGGTAGTAACCAAGAGGAATTGGGGGAAGATTCGAAAACCTTTGCCTATGTGGTGGGCAAGGAGATTCCGAAAAGTACCGCACTTGAATATTTCGGGGCATTGCCTTTGTATTGGGGTGATCAACCCAGTACTGCTGGCCCCGCTTATATAGGTGCGATAATTTTCTTTTTGTTTATTCTAGGGTTGATTCTTGTTAAAGGAAGGGCTAAATGGTGGCTTTTGGGAGGCACGATAATGTCATTGACCTTGTCTTGGGGAAAGAATTTCAGCTTGTTGACAGATTTTATGATCGACTACTTCCCGCTATACGATAAATTTCGGGCCGTATCGTCGATTCAGGTAATTCTTGAATTGTGTGCCCCTGTTTTGGCGATTTTGGCCTTGAGTGTTCTTTTTAACGAGTTTGTATCAAAGGATAAAAAAATCAAGGCACTGAAGATTTCCTTTTTCATTGTTTTGGGACTAGGAATTATTTTATTCTTGGTAAAAGGAATGTTCGATTTCAGCTCGCCTTCCGATGAACGATTGCGCATGACGGGCCTCGAAGGGCTTCCTGAAGTACTTAAAGAAGATCGAAAATCTGTTTACAACAGCGATCTATTGCGTTCGTTGATCTATGTTTTTCTGGCGGCCTTGGCTATTTGGTTTTTCCTAAAGGAAAAAATAAAGGAGAACATTTTAGTCGTAGTACTTGGTTTTCTAATGCTTATGGATTTGGTCGGAGTCGGACAACGATACGTAAATAATGACGATTTCGTGGCCAAAAGAAGAATGACGCAACCTTTTCAAGAAACACCAATGCATCAGCAAATATTAAAAGATGAAGGCATTTATAGGGTTTATAACCCTTCGGAAGGGTGGGATTCCGCTGGCACTTCGTATTTTCATCAATCGATTACCGGGTATCATGCCGCAAAACCTGCTGGGATGCAGGACTTATTCTATTTCTATATTTTCAAAAACAACATCGGCATCTTGAACATGTTGAACGTGAAATATGTTATACAACAAAATGAAGAGGGTAGAAGCTACCCCGCAATTAATCCTGATGCGAACGGAAATGCCTGGTTTGTGAAGCAGTTAAAAGAAGTTGTCAGTGCCGACGAAGAAATTTTGGCGTTGAAGGAATTTGACGAAAAGAACGAGGCGATAGTGGACACCTCGAAGTTTACAAATTTGAATCGCACGAACTTTCAAACGGATTCCACCACAACAGTTACGTTGACCGATTACAAACCGAATCATCTTACTTACACGTCTGAAAACCCCAATGCCGGGATAGCTGTCTTTTCGGAAATGTATTATGCCAATGGATGGAATGCATATATCGATGGGAGACTAAGTAACCATTTCAAGGTCAATTATGTGCTTCGCGCCTTGAAAGTACCAAAAGGTCAACATACCATCGAATTCAAATTTGAGCCCACCATCGTTGAAACCGGAAGTAAAATCGCATTGGCCAGTTCCGTTTTACTAGGATTGGTTGTCTTGGGCGGAATAGGTTTTTCTTTTTGGAGAGCTAGAAAAGAAGGTAAAGAAGAGTAATTGATCGGTTATGGAAAATGGCCTGCAAATGACGCAGACTTTATAAGATATTGCTATGATTTTATCGAGTCGACCTTCTTGCCGACAGGCAGGTCTGCCAAATCTGTGACATCTGCGTTCCATTTTTTTCAAACCTAACTTTAGATATAATATTTTAGCGGACTAATGAGTTATGAAAGTTATTCCTTGATTGCAATGGGAAGAATATTATTTTATGTCTAT
>QIJL01000620.1 GCA_003232435.1 Flavobacteriales bacterium
CCCTGAGACTCGACCGCTTCAGTCTGCGAGGCAAAATCAAAGTCAACATCCAGTGCTTACTCTTCTGCATCACGCACAATCTGGGCAAAATACAACGATACGGCCAAGAAAGGTGTTAAAACACAAAGAAAAGGCCAAGAAAGGGCAAAAAGAAGCAAAATAGAGCGAAATATGAAGACATTTCGGCGTAGAATTCTGAGCAGGCCGTTCAAGAAATATGAACGCCGAATAGATTCTTTTAAAAAATAATCCGCTTGCAGACAATGCAGTGCTCTGAGTAGGATTTTTCTACGGCCTCGTTCGCTTGCAACAAATTTTTCCGGAAATTTTGGATCAAAAGCTTTGAATACTGAACATAGAGTACCGAGTGAACGGAGAAATACAAATGGATGAAAACGAATCGACAAGTGGCTCACTGGTGGGAGATTTAACTGGAATAGGGCAAGTCGTGAACTCTGAGGTAGCGAAAAGGTCGTACGACGATGCGTTGTCGCCATCAATGCGGGAACTTGGTGGTATTTCCGAAGACTTGCTGAAATCCTTTCGCCTATTTACTGCCCCTTTTCAGCTTGCTGCTGCATATCAAGATCGTTTCCGATCATTTTGCGACCGGGTTCGTGAAAAGGTGCCTCATGAACGCCAGCGAGAGGCACCGCCTGAGATTGCCAAACCTGTAATGGAGGCGTTCGCATTTACAAGCGATGATAGCCCACTGATGAGAATGTTCGAGGAATTGATGGCCAAAGCCATTGATATCGACGAAGCAGATAAGCTCAGCCCGCGATTTCCGTCCATAGTTCAAAGCCTGTCCCCCCTTCAAGCGAAGTTGATTCAGTCGCTAGTCAACGGAGATCATTTTACGGATGTCTTATTGAACATTGAACAACGAATGATCATCCAGAGAGTGAAGGCTAACTTTGTCGTCGACGAATACGCTGATCTCGATCATCATCTGACGCTCGTACAAGACTTGGAAGAAAAAAAGATTGTCACGACCCTAAACTTGAAAATTGACAAGGAAAAAGAGTATCCAAGCTTGAAGCTCCAACCGGGAGTTGAACTGCAGAGAATGACTTTCCGCTTATCGATGTTTGGGAAGTGGTTTGCAACGTCTTGTACTCAACAGGGATCGCGACCAGGTTAGCTTGATCATTCGCTTTGAGTTTGGCCCTTTAAATTATATCATTGACAATTCGAAACCCTTAAGGTTACAATGAGAAGTGGTTAAATCTTTTCAACACAAAGGCCTTGAGAAGTTTTTCTACACAGGAAGTAAAAAAGGTATCCGTCCAGATCATGCTGGAAAGTTGGAAAAAATATTGGATCGGCTTAACGCGGCTAGCGCACTAAAAGATATGAATTTTCCTGGGTCGTGCCTGCACCAATTGAGTGGAAATAAAGCGGGTCAATATTCCGTCAGGGTTTCTGGTAACTGGAGAATATTTTTTAAATTTCTCGATGGGGATGCCTATATTGTCAATTATGACGATTACCATTGAAAAAGGGTGAATTTATGAGAAAAATTAGCCGGCAACCAGTTCATCCCGGCAAAATAGTAAAAGAAGACTATTTATTGCCTCTATCGATTACCGTAAAGGATATGGCCTCAAATTTAGGTGTATCGAGAAAAACCCTTTCGAAGATTATAAATGAGAGAGGGGCAATCACACCCGAAATGGCTTTGCGTCTGTCTCGTGCCTTTGATACCACCCCGGATCTTTGGCTAAATCTCCAAAAAAACTATGACCTGTGGCAAGCCGAACATGACTCGAAATCCTGGAAAATAGTCCAACCCCTTCCGTCTCAATTACTCCACTCTCAGGGTTAGATCAGCGAACCAGCCGCTAAACCCGACTCGTGGATCTCTTTCGATTTTACCGGGGGTCGTGGGCTCGCGGGTTAGCTTGTCGTTGAGGCTGTAGAATAAGGTAAAAACCCCTATAAAAGTTCTTCTATTTTTGTTAGAATATACTCCATTAAAGTATTTAATATTGGAGGATAAAGATGGCGAGATACAAAGCATATTCATACGAGCAAAGTAAATTTATCTC
>QIJL01000378.1 GCA_003232435.1 Flavobacteriales bacterium
TCGGTAAAATCGGGCAGGGCAAAACGAAAATAGGTAAACAAGTTACGGTAGCGATGGTGCAGAGCTTGACGAAAAAAGTGGAAGCCCTAGAGGTAGAGAAGCACTTTAAGACAATCATCATTGACGAGTGTCATCATATTCCCGCCGAAACCTACGCCGCTACTATTTCCGAACTTTCCCCTTATTATCAATATGGCCTTACTGCAACACCCTTTAGAAAAAATAGTGACGGCAAACTGATCTTTGCCCATTTGGGGGAATTGATCGCAGAAATAAAACCGCAAGAAATCGAAACCTTCCAAAAGGCAAGGGTGGTCGTAAGAAATACCGATCTTGATATTCCCTTCAATTCAAAAACGGATGCCTTTGAAACGCTTTCAAAAGTATTGGTGCACGATTCGGCTCGTAACAAGGCTATTGTTGCCGACATAGGTACAGAAATAGCCAACGGCAAAAGAATTGTCGTCATCACCGAAAGAAAGGAGCATATTGCAATATTGTACCAACTTTTAAAACAAAAGGTCGAAGTCATCACATTGAGTGGCGACGATTCGGAAAGCGACAGGAATCTAAAATGGAAAATGCTCAAGGACGATAATTACCAAGTTCTGGTTACTACTGGGCAGTTTTTTGGGGAAGGAAGCGATATCCAAAATGCGACCTGTTTGTTTTTGGTGTATCCGTTTGCGTTTAAGGGAAAGTTGATTCAATATATAGGAAGGGTGCAACGTTCTGAAATTGCTCCTTTAATCTATGATTATAGGGATCATAAAATAGATTATCTCGATCGGCTTTTTCTAAAAAGAAATACCTACTACCGAAATTTTTATAGACAGGAAACCCTTTTTGATACATTGCATTTGGATGTAACGAAAATAAAGGGAAGTATGACGGTCAACAAAAACATTAAAGTAGCGATTGAGAAACTCGATTTCCGTTTTGGTGCAATCGCTTTTACTTACAAAGAGGCCAAATTCCCAAAAGAATTGGAATTCGAAATCGAGAACGAATACATCCGTCCTGAATTTGAGGTTTTGAAGCCCTATTTTGCCAAAGTGCTTGGGTCAAAGACCGTTGAGGTAACAATTGCCGCTGAATTTGAATTGGATGTATTGGTCGCGCAGCTCGCTACCTCTATCGAATTGGAAAACATTAATCGACAAATCATTGAAAGTGTTCGTTTCAAATTTGTGGAGAAATCTTTTTTCGGCAAAAAGATCAATGTTGAAAATGAACCGAACGCTACGGAAGAAGATTTAATGGCCAATCTTTATCCATCTGAAAAAAATTTATTGAATGATATTTTGGAAAACAAAAACGTAAAACACTTTTCGCAATTACGGTATTTAGCAGCCAATCATTGCGACGCCGTTTTAAAGCTCCGATTTGTTCTCAATCCGTTTTCCTTTGTTTTTCTGTTATCGGGGAAGCATCAATTTCACATCGTTTTGGAAACACTGGATACCGAGGAAGCAACTTATGTTTGGCACGTTGAAAAAGATGTTTCTGTTTTAAAGGATTTTCCAGATATTATAGAAACCGCTTTAAATACTATTAGGAATCAAGGTAGGCTAGTTTATTTGGAATCGCAACCAATAAACTTCCGCCGAATTATACACGATTATACCGAAGACAGAAAGGGTTTTGTGCAGTGGAGGGATATGTTGGAGGAGAAACTCTACTAAAGAAATAACAGGATATTTTCGTGAAGAGATTTCAAAGGGTCCATAAAAAATCGAAAACATTTTGGCTTAGTGATCATGATCCCCAAGCCCCTACGGAAGTCGGGCAAACCCTTCCACTCCAACCCTCCCCATGCGGACACGCTTCGCCGGTCCGCTAGGGAAGTCCTTTCCGTTCCAGTTTTGCCCGACAACCTCGCGGCCGCACAAAAGCACAAGGGGAGAAAAACCCCTTGCCCTTTCTTCTCCCTTCCCACAAAAGAATAAAACTATTTAGAGTTACTACGTTAAAGACTATTTCATTAACTTGATATCAAATACAATGACAATGGAATTTACGGGATTGAGTTTGATAAAGTTCACTG
>QIJL01000241.1 GCA_003232435.1 Flavobacteriales bacterium
CGAAACCAAGTACGTGAACACCTGTTAAGACAAATGCAGCAGGGAGTGCTGGATCCCGGCGAACGTATCAATCTTGCGGCATTGGCCAGAACCCTAAAAGTCAGCGTTACACCAATTCGAGAGGCACTGACCCAACTGCAACAATCACATATCGTTAGGGCGATACCGAATCGCGGTTTTATTATCGCGGAAGTCAATCATGAAGAGGCTAAAAATCTGTACGAGCTGGTGGCCCATTTAGAAGTTTTGGCCCTTGAGCAGTCGACTTTTGACGAAAGCTCTATAGAAGCCTTAAAAAAACAGCGCACCTTGATCGCCGAGATCGAAGAGCCCTTGGAAAGGGTTAATGCCTATATGGAATTCCACCGGCTTTTAACCGCAAACTATAACAATGCGGTGGTACAGCAGATTTTAAAGGATCTTAAAAGTCGTGTTTTCTTCTATGAGCGGGAATTTATGGCCGATGATTCTTTCCACTATAATTCCAATGATCAGCATGATGCCATTATTTCGGCAATCGAGGACAATAATATTCCATCCGCAGCTTTGGTCTTAAAGATGAACTGGATGTTCGTACAGGATTATATCGAGAAACAACTGTTTATTCTCTAAACAGTCTCTCATTATTCTATTTCCTTTAAAACATCCTCTGCCGAACGAGTGATGCTCACATAACATTTATATCCCCATCTAGCAAAGAAAACCATGAAAACGACTGCCAGCACTATCGCTCCATAAATAATAGGATCTCTGTCGATCATAAAGAAATCTTCATTTGACCAGATTTTAGAAAAGACCGCTGCAGCAGTAATCATGAGAACAAAGCTCCCATAAACGCCGAATTGCTGTAACATCAAAAGATTCTTTTTTGCCCTGGTATAATAAACCAAGGTTTCTCGGTAACTGTTTTTCGAGATGTCTATGCTCTTGATCTTGCGCAAAGACCTTAAGACCATAACCGGCATTATCAAAAGAAAAGCAAGTGTGAAAATTCCGCAGGCCAATAAATACCATGTATCCAATTTTGCGATATTAAAAAGAATGTATAAGCCTGTCAAAAAACAGATAACGGCCCCAATCGTCTCGTAAGTTGAAATAGTTCTGAATTTGTTTGAATAGCGTTGTTGTGTCATTTCCATAATTATTTGATTTGTCAATTTTTTCTGTTGCTCCAGTTCATTGCTCAGTTTTGACCAAGTAGCTTGTATTTCTTCTATTTCCATAGCTCAATCTTTTAGCTGTGATTTTAATTTCTCTTTGATACGTGATATACGTGTACCTACATTGCTGGCCGTTAAACCTGTTATTTCGGCAATTTCCTCATACTTTTTTCCTTCCAACAGCAGTAGCATGATACCTTTTTCAATTACATTTAATTGTCCGATTTGATGGTATAGCATTTTCAGACGTTCTTCGAATTGTGGGTCGTAATTTTCCGACTGTTCCAATACCACTTTGTCTATAGACACTGAATAGCCGGTTCTTTTGCTCTTTTTTATTCTGGTCAACGCAGTATTCAGGGCGATGCGATACATCCATGTACTTATTTTGGCCTCGCCTCGAAAAGAATCGAATGAATTCCATAACTGATAGACGATGTCTTGATAAAGGTCTTGTTGATCTACCCTGTTATCCGTATAAAAGGTGGTAATCTTAAAAATAACTCCCTCGTTCTGTTTTATGATTCGGATAAATTCCGATTCCTTACCCATAATTTGGATTGGTTTGTTGTATTAGTAATCCCCAAAGTAAAAAAATCACAGTTGGAAGCTACTTTTTTATCAAACAAGTGGATTTTACATGGAAAGAGCCGGAAAAGAATAGGCACGGTCTATTTCGAGATTAAACGCCTAATCACATCTGGAAGGTTTTTTTCTTCGAAATGGGCTTCTATAGATTTTTCATTGTCGAATAAGACTACCTGATAAAGAAGACCATCCCTGAGATTACTATTGATTGGTTTTGACGTATTCATCAATTCAACAAGTTTGGAAACCCCTTCTACGGACATATCAACGTCTCCCTCGTATTTTTTAGGGATT
>QIJL01000668.1 GCA_003232435.1 Flavobacteriales bacterium
CCCCGTCCCGACTTGTCGAGACACCCCTCCTTGAAAAAGGAGGGGTGCCGTAGCGGCAACTGAATTCTTCGTTGACAACTACCCTTAATCAATTATATTTGCACAAGAATTCTATCAAATGGCCCAAAAACCTGGCATACCCAAAGGTACTCGTGATTTTTCTCCCAGTGAAGTTGCTAAGCGCAACTACATTTTCGATAAAATCAAGAAACATTTTCGAACTTTCGGTTTTCTACCCATTGAAACGCCTTCTTTTGAAAATTCAGAAACGTTGTTGGGAAAGTATGGAGATGAAGGAGACCGTTTGATTTTTAAAATATTGAACTCTGGAGACTTTATCGGCAAGGTCGACGATGTTACCTATAGCTCAAAGAATTCAAATTCACTCGCTCCAAAGATTGCCGAAAAAGCCTTGCGCTATGACCTGACCGTACCTTTTGCGCGTTATGTTGTCATGCATCAGAACGAAATCGATTTTCCGTTCAAGCGCTATCAAATTCAGCCGGTTTGGCGAGCAGACCGACCGCAGAAAGGAAGGTTTAGGGAATTTTATCAATGCGATGCCGATGTAGTCGGTGCCGATTCCCTTTTGCAGGAAGTCGAATTGATACAATTATATGACGCCGTTTTTACCGATTTGAAGTTAGAGGTCGTCAATATCAAATTGAACAACCGCAAGATTTTATCAGGAATCGCGGAAACTATTGGAGCCAAAAACCTTTTGGCCCATTTTACCATTGCTTTGGATAAATTGGATAAAATCGGAGAAGAAGGTGTAAAAAAGGAAATGCTCGAAAAAGGGATTTCCAAAGAGTCCATAGAAAAGTTATCTCCGTTGTTTTCACTTTCAGGAAGTAATTCGGAACAATTGGAATCTTTAAGACAATTATTGTCCAATTCCGATGAGGGAAGTACTGGAGTTGAAGAATTGGCATTTATTGTCAATACCATCGACAATATGGGTTTGCAATCCGCGAAGCTTTCAATCGATGTGACCTTGGCCCGTGGTTTGAATTATTACACCGGGGCCATTTTTGAAGTGGCAGCACCTGTTGGCGTTGATATGGGGTCTATCGGAGGCGGTGGTCGTTACGATGACCTTACCCGCATATTCGGACTCAAAGATGTAAGTGGTGTCGGAATCTCGTTCGGTCTTGACCGTATTTATTTGGTTCTTGAAGAATTGAATCTTTTTCCCGAATCCGTTGACCAATCGCTGGATGTGCTTTGTTTGAATTTTGGCGACAATGAAGCTTTGGCCGCCCTGAAATTGGTTAATTCCCTTAGAAAGTCAGGCATAAAGACTGATCTCTATCCTTCCAATACCAAAATTCAAAAGCAATTTAAATACGCCAATAATCGGAATGTGTCTTATGTTATTTTGTTAGGCGAAGAGGAATTGAAAAACGAATCTTTTGTGGTCAAGAATATGGGAAGTGGGGAGCAGAAGACCTATGCTCTTTCAAACGTGGCTAATTTTATTGAGACGGTTTAGTTTTTGATGAAATAGAAAAGACCCCAAAGGTTTTTAAAACCTTTGGGGTCTAAACCTTCAAAATGATTTCTCAACTTGCCTTAAAATTTTCTTGTAGTAGCTCGGTTCATGAGGTACATAGTATTTTCGTTTTATGGGATCTTCCAATTCTATTTGAAATTGTACAATTGGCATCAACTTTAAAGCCTCGACCTCACTTTTCTGTTTTCGCAGACTTTCTATGGGCACTTTCAGTCCGCACAAAAAGGAATGATGGAATTCATTGTCGATTAAGTCTTCACTGTGTTTGAAAAAAGATGGAAAAAAACCAATTTTCATTAAATCCCCCTTGGAAATAATCAATCCGATTTCTTCTTCAACCTCCCGCAGGGCAGCTATTTCAATAGATTCTCCCGCGCCGATATGGCCAGCAACGGAAACATCCCAGAGTAGGGGATGGGTGTCTTTATATTTTCCTCTTTGCTGAAGTAATAGTTGCCCATCCGAGGTAAAAAACCAAACATGCACTGTTTGATGGAAAAGCCCTTT
>QIJL01000187.1 GCA_003232435.1 Flavobacteriales bacterium
TAGGTTATAATCGGTACATTTGAGAAGGTAGATACCATATGATGAAAACGGATAAAAATCTTCTGATCAAAGGAATTAAATACATGGGCATTACGATTGCCTTAATGTTTACGGCACCGGTGATTTTGTCCCAAGCTTTTAAAAACCAGGGGAATTCTTTTTTTTGGCCTGTTCTAATAATCGGTGGTATCTTCGCCCTGGCGGCCATATCTATGGGATTCTATGGCATAAAAGTTATCATGGATGCCCTTTTTGGAAAAAGAAAATAAATGACCGAGCCTGTTACCAAAAGTAAACATACCTTTCTAATTAATTTATTAAATTACGGAATGAAAAATCTACGCCTTCTTAGCATTCTAGTCCTTACCGGTACAGTGTTTCTCTTTTCATGCAAAGAATCACGAGGTAACGGAAAAAAAAGACCTTTCGCTCAACAGTCTCTTCTCTGATCATATGGTATTGCAACAACAGGATAAAGTTGCTTTTTGGGGAAGTTATAATCCTATGGAAGAAGTAAGCGTGTCAGGAAGTTGGGGAGAAGAATCTTCCGCTACTGCCGATGCAGAAGGAAATTGGAAATTAAGTTTATCGACCCCTACAGCGGGTGGCCCATTTGAGGTATCTATCAAGACCCAAGACAGTACCATTACCCTGAAGGATGTTTTGGTCGGGGAAGTTTGGTTGGCTTCCGGACAATCTAATATGGCTATGCCGTTGGAAGGCTTTCTACCCAACGAGCCCATTGATAATTATAAAGAAGAAATAGCCGCTGCGGACTATCCGAAAATACGATATTTCGACGTGGCAAGGGCCATAGCCGCTTCCCCTGAAAAGGAATTCGTCGGGCAATGGAACATTACAAATCCTGAAACGGCAAGTCAATTCAGTGCGGCCGGGTACTTTTTTGCCAGAAAACTGCATCAAGAACTTGGTGTGCCAGTAGGTGTGATTACCAGTAATTGGGGAGGCACTCCGGTGGAATCTTGGATGAGCAAGGAAAAAATATCGACCCTCGATGAATTCGGGGAAGTTTTGGAGACTTTGAACGAAGAGAACGTTAAGGTATTTAAAGATTGGTATTCGAAATTTCCAGTAGTCGCAGTACCCGCTACCCCAGAAGATTGGGGGAAATTAGACTTAGGGGATGCCGACTATGCCAGTGCTGATTTTAACGATTCCGATTGGGGTATGACCGATTTGACCAAGGAAATAGAAGATTTGGGCAGTACCAGCAATGACGGGGTTTATTGGTTTCGAAAAACAGTAATCATCGATGATATTTCTTCAGATTATAAACTATCGGTTTCAGAAGGTATCGATGATATGGATGTTACCTATGTCAACGGAAAAGAAATCGGCACTACTTTTGGTTGGAACACGCCTAGGTCTTATAACATTCCGAAATCCTTATTGGTAAAAGGAGAAAATTCGTTTGCCATTCGGGTCATCGATACTGGAGGTCATGGCGGATTCATGGGGGAAGTCAGTTTGACAAATAATGCCACGGATAAAAAAATGCCGATTACCAATGATTGGAAATACAAGCAGATTGCTGGTATTCAGACATCGAATTTTTTGCTTTTTCATAAAAATCAGGAAGCGTTGAAAAATCCGCCTCAAGGTATCGAGTCTTTTAAATTAGATTCCCATACTCCAACAGTATTATATAACGGCATGATTCATCCGTTGATTCCCTATAACATAAAAGGCGCTATTTGGTACCAAGGCGAGAGCAATGTCGGAAGAGATGAACAATATTTGAAATTATTCCCCGGTATGATCGAAGATTGGCGCGAAAGATGGAATAGCGACTTCTCTTTTTACTTTGTGCAAATCGCACCATTTACTTATGGCAACGAGCTTTCCCCTGCGCTGCGTGACGCACAGCGAAAAAGTTTGAAAACGCCAAAAACCGGTATGGCGATTACGATGGATATCGGGCTTCCGAAAAGCATTCACCCAGGCAATAAACAAGATGTCGGTAATCGTTTGGCGCGATTGGCACTAGCCAACGATTATGGAAAAGACGTCGTCGCTTCCGGTCCGCTGTACAGGTCACATTCCATTTCCGATAATAAAATAAGCATCGAGTTCGATTTTGCCAAAGGCGGATTAATGACAAAAGACCCCGACCTATCAGGGTTTGAAATTGCCGGGGACGATAAAAAATTCCTCCCTGCAAAAGCAAAAATCATTGATGGCAAGATAGAGGTTTCATTGGCTTCGATAAAACAACCAAAATATGTACGCTACGGCTGGAAAGACTATATTTCCGGTCCGTTATTTAATTCGGAAGGACTCCCCGCTTCCTCGTTTACAACTGAAGAATA
>QIJL01000282.1 GCA_003232435.1 Flavobacteriales bacterium
TTCAAAAGGAAACCCGAAAAGTAACCTTCGAAAAAACCGGGAGCGGACTGATAGCGCAATTGAAAGAGTACGAAGAACTGAAACGTATCAAACCTCGATACAACCAACCTAAAGGAAAATTATTTACACACGGACTTTATTCCGAAACGGATAAAAAAGGTTTTGTGCACCTAAAGATCAATCTCATTAAAAAAGATGCAGAGGCACTAATTACTTTTAACGGTCCGGAATCGGGAGCTAGCTTTCTACAGAAAATCAGCAACGAAATCGAAACCGGGAAAGATAACGTTGACACACATAACTCAGAAATCAAAGAGATCCTTACAGCGTACAGCCTGGGGAAGCGTACATTGTTATTGAGAGACAAAGGGCGTGAAATCGGCGAGCAAAGTGTTATCTTTATTAAAGATGGTGAGTATAAAGGCTACGTGCGAGCTGAACCATCAAATAAATAATATTCATATCTTAGAATCGATTATTACACCTGCCAAGGGCGATGCGAATACCGATCATATCATCACTGCGCACCTCCGCAAGAAGGGCAGCCACAAGATTGTGGAACTAAATCCATAGCCATTGGAACAGGGCACTCGAAGAAAAGGCTGGAAAGAAAAACTGCACGAGGTAATCTACGGCACACATACCCAGGCGGGTAAGATTTTCGACATAGCCTTATTGATTCTTATTGTTTATAGCGTTATAATCGTAATGCTTGAAAGCCTACCTAGGTATGATGTCAAGTATCACAATTTTTTTGATATTTCAGAATGGATCGTGACAATTCTTTTTACGATCGAATACATTCTTCGAATTATTTGCATCAACAAACCTAAGAAGTACATTTTCAGTTTTTTCGGTATTATCGACCTCCTTTCGACCATTCCGAAATATCTATCCTATTTTGTAGTAGGTTCACAATACATTACCGCATTTAGGGCATTACGCCTATTACGGGTTTTTAGAATTCTCAAACTTGTTCGTTTCGTGGGCGAGTCGAATAGTTTGCTTCGTGCGCTTAGGGCAAGCCGGACCAAAATTTTCGTTTTTGTATTTTTCGTACTTATCGTGGCCGTTTTATTGGGCACTGTCATGTACTTGGTCGAAGGGCCCGAGCATGGTTTCAAGAGCATTCCACATAGCATATATTGGACCATCGTAACTTTGACCACTGTGGGTTATGGCGATATTTCCCCAGAAACCTCTTTGGGCCAATTTATCGCAACATTTATTATGATCATCGGTTATGGCATCATTGCGGTACCTACCGGAATCGTTTCTGCAGAATATGTCTCAAAAGACAAAAAGGAAGGCGATGAGATCTTAGGAACTTCATGTTCAGATTGTGGCACTCTTATAGTTAGAGTAGATGCGTCATACTGCCGAAAATGCGGCCATAAACTGAACGAAGATTAATGTCCCGTAAGACGCTTATTTCCGTCGTTGGCCAGACTGCCCTCGGAAAAACGAAATTGGCCATTACCCTGGCCCGTCATTTCAATACTGAAATTCTTTCTGCCGATTCGCGCCAGTTTTATAAAGAGATATCAATTGGTACAGCGGTTCCTTCACAAGAGGAATTAGCTTCTGCACCCCATCATTTTATTCAGCACAAAAATATTTTTGAAGATTATTCCGTTGGTGATTTTGAAAGGGATGGACTATCCCTTTTGGATGATTTGTTCAAGGACAAAGATATTGTTGTCTTAGTCGGAGGAAGTGGATTATATGTGGATGCGGTCACAAGGGGCCTTGATGACCTCCCGGAAGTTTCTTCAGAAGTTCGAGATGTGCTCAATAAAAGATTGAAAAACGAGGGCATTGAAGTATTACAAGATGAATTGAAAGAAAAAGATTCACTTCACTATGATTCAATTGACCTTAACAATCCACATCGCTTGATCCGGGCTTTGGAAGTCTGTATTGGCACCGGAAAACCTTATTCATCCTTCCTGAATAAAAAAAAGAAAACTCGACATTTCAAAACAATCACAGTGGGATTGCGTGCAGAACGAGAAATCGTTTACGACCGTATAAACGAACGTGTCGATAAAATGATGAACGAAGGTCTGTTGAACGAAGCAAAAGGGCTTTATTCACATAAAAATTTAAATGCCCTGCAAACAGTGGGTTACAAAGAACTGTTCAAACACTTTGATGGTGAATGGGAACTAGATTATGCCATTTCTGAAATCAAAAAAAACACCAGAAGATTTGCCAAAAGGCAAATGACCTGGTTCAAAAAAAATGAAGATACAGTTTGGGTCAATTACCAATATGACTTTGATCAAATACTCGATGGCTTAAAAAACCAACCCAGTGGGTAAGCCTACTATATACTCGT
>QIJL01000406.1 GCA_003232435.1 Flavobacteriales bacterium
GGTTCGAGTCCCTCCACCGCCATACATAACCGATGATACCCCAGCATGTTTGTTTTGCTTAGGAAAACATCCGAAATTATTTTTGCCAAATTTTTGACATCTTGGAGCATTCTGATGTCAGAGTTTACACTTAAGAAGTGCTTGAGGAATGGTTTTTGAGCCGTTTCATGAAAACAGCAACAGAACCGTATATTGAGCCCATAAGGTCATCTAAAGTAAAATGAGTAATATCTTCTGAGATACCCAACTTGCTTGTCCAGGCGCCGGAATTTAGTTGTCTTGCCGCATGCGTTGGCTTATCCTTTTCATTAATGTATATGGCGATTTTGTCGAAGCCTTCTTCTAATTCTCCATCCTTACAGACTTCATACCCTAGAATCTCATATACCTTTATAAAAGCATCTATGGTTTCTTTTCTTTCAACTTCAGGGGGCCAATAGTATATTTCCTGTGAATCTGGCCACCACCAAGACTCATTGTCACCAGCGGACCAAGCAATACAGTTATAATTAGGAGTCTCAGGGCTGGTTATAGAATATCCGACTTCAAATAACTTTGGGAAAAACTCTTCGATTTTCTGTTTGCTCATTAAAGATAACCTTCATCCTTGCCCCAATGAAGCCATGCTTCAGTCATTTCCCCGACACGCCCCCTTTGTTCTGGTAAAACAGGATCTTCACCTGTAATAGATTTCAAGGCCCAAAACCAATGCCCCGGTTTTTTTTGCATTTCATTCAGGATAAAGGGGATAGCAGTATCTCCCATGCCAATTATTTTCTGATAAGCAGGATGCATAGCAATCTCAGTGGCGGATGATAACATAACAGTCTCGTTCTCCCATTGAGCCTTGAGGGTAAAGAATTTTTTACTTGGGATATCCTGTTCCCGTGAGATCGGAAAAAAAAAGTGTTTAAGGGATTCAGTGTAATTATCCCATATTACAATTGACTCGTCACTAACAACTATTCGACTACCACACAGTCCTAGATCTCCCTTAAACCCAAAAACAGCAGATTCGGTAATAGGAAAATCCTGAGTAGCAAAGCGTGTCATTTGAATAGCTCCTTTGTTTTTTCAGTTATACTATTAAAAAAAATATCATTCTTAAAAGCGCGTAGTTTTTCAAATTCATCCCATATTTCAGATTTGTTTTCATTATAAGCTGTATTCTGAAATACATCTATATCAAATATAAAAGGCAATTTATTGTTTGCCGTAGGCTTCTTTATTGTCTCTGTGATTATAGCCTCTGCGCCTATATCATGATTAGGAACCGTCAGTTGCATGAAAAAACCAGATAATGCTTGTGGTAGATTTGGTGCTATCGCAGGAATAGTTAGAATGTATTCCTTGAAATTCTTCATAGGCAAAGATATTTCTATTTCGTTTATATACCTTAGTCCAAGCCGAATGATTTTTACAGGTTTGGCTATTTCAAAGTATTTATCCCACAAGCTATGGGCTTCATCACGAAAATTCTTCCAATCTTCGTAAGGCTTGAGCTTGTTAAAAGTAAAACCATCCAATCGCGATTGAACTATTTTGTTTTCATTAGCGCAACGGAAAAGATAGCCATCGTGCTTCCCTGAAGTCGGAAGCGTTTCCATCGTGCCGTTTGCTGACATCTTAAATCCATCCTCATAAGATATTTTCTGTTGTTTTTCTGAAAATCGTTCCTTTATAGAATCATAGATGCTCTGCAAATCGTTAAGTGAAGTCTGTTTTGGTAGCTCTACCCGGATATCTAAGAGCGCCTCTTTAATCGGTGCATGTGGGAAAACAACATGTTTATTCATTTTTTCTCAAAGGTTCTCTATTTTGAAATTGGTCAGAATGACTAATATGTTTCCAGCCATGGTCCGTTCCTGCTTCACTATATCATAAAACGCGACAAGATACAAAGAAGATCATTCCAGTGTCAAGCTAAATACAACAAAATAAAGGATTTGTCCTGATTTAATAAAATTTAGTGAATTTTTAGTTTCACTTTCTTTTAAAATTCCTAACAAATTCCTAACTTTCAATTTACCGTTTGACTCGTCCGGGTCAGGTTGTCTAAGTATTTCTTCACATACTTCATCTCGTCCCGTTTGGTCCTGACCCGTCCGTCAAGCCGGGCATAAAGCAGG
>QIJL01000034.1 GCA_003232435.1 Flavobacteriales bacterium
TGACCGATTTCATCCTTTAGTAAATGAGCAACAACCTGATGTCTTTTTCTGATTTTCTCGACATTTTTTAATGGAAGGGCCAACCATCTTTTCATTAGCCTTCCGCCCATGGGCGATAAAGTTCGGTCGACAATATCGATAAGTGTTACCGCATTGGCATTGTTTGAATGATAAAGCTCAAGGTTTTTGATGGTAAAACGATCCATCCAAATGTAATCTTCCTCTGCAATACGTTGTATCGTATTGATATGTTGCAACTGTCGATGCTGTGTTTCTAACAAATAGTGCAATACAACCGAGGAAGCGATAATGCCTTCTTCAAGATGATCTATTCCGAAACCTTTTAAGCTGGTCGTCTTAAAATGCCCGGTCAGGGTCTCATGGGCGTAATCTTCCTGAAAGACCCAATCTTCCATAAAAAAAGTATGGAATTGACTACCAAAAACTTCATTAAACTCACTTCTATGCGCTTTGGAAACAAGCACTTCGTTCGGGGCAAAATTCTGTAAAAGTTTGTCGATTTGTTCCGCACTGCCCTGGGCTGTCAAGAATTCCCCTGTGGAAATATCCAAAAAGGATACCCCCAATAATTTTCTTCCGAAGTGAACCGCACATAAAAAGTTGTTCGATTTCGCCGTAAGTATATCATCGTTCAATGCCACACCGGGAGTGACCAACTCGGTAACTCCTCTTTTTACTATTGTTTTGGTCTGTTTTGGGTCTTCAAGCTGATCGCAAATGGCTACCCGCAGCCCGGCCTTTACCAATTTTGGAAGATAGGTATTCAACGAATGATGTGGAAAACCCGCCAATTCAGTGCGATCGCCGCCATTGTTTCTGTGGGTCAATATAATGCCCAATATCTTAGAGGCCTTGACCGCATCTTTACCAAAGGTCTCATAAAAATCGCCCACGCGAAACAACAATAACGCATCGGGATATTTCTTCTTGATGGTATTGTACTGTTGCATCAAAGGGGTAACCTTCTTTGTTTTTTGAATTTTTCCCAAAGCGATTTAATTGGCTTATTAGTGAAACTCGATTTTAAGAAGTCCGCCAAAGGCGGACGAACTGAAAATTGTTAGTTGAACTAATCCCGCTATTTCAGCGGGGGATTGGTTAACCAGCCCCGCTTTTTAGCGGGGTACCTCGACCTTTCTAGGTCGATTCCTGTTATTGGGTTCAGTCCGCCAATTGGCGGATGAGGTTTAATACCTTTTATTCTTACGTTTAAAGTATTGAAACGAATGTACTATTTTAGCATTGGAACATAAACCTTTGTTGATATTTTGGGGATAACTTTGTCCCTAGTGAAGACCTGTCAGGTTTTCAAAACCTGACAGGTATTTTTTTTTAAACCAAAACCCGTCCGCCAGAGCTTTTTTGAGTAGGAGGGAAACCTGAAACTAAAAATGCGAAAGCTCAAGAACGACGAACTAGAAAGGCTTACAATAGACGAATTCAAGGAAGTCGAAAAGACTTCCATCGTCATTGTTCTTGATAATATTCGGAGTCTCAACAACATCGGCTCGGTCTTTCGAACCGCAGATGCATTTTTGATACAGAAGATATATTTATGCGGAATCACAGCTACCCCGCCACATAAAGACATTCGAAAAACCGCGCTGGGAGCCACTGATAGCGTAGACTGGGAATATGCCAAGGATACTTTAAATGTGATCAAAGATTTAAAGTCAAAGAACTACCACGTACTAGCTGTTGAACAAACCGAAAACTCCATTTTTTTGAACGAGCTCCAAATCGATGATTCTAAAAAGTATGTGCTGGTTTTCGGCAATGAAGTCAAGGGCGTGGATCAAGAAGTGGTCGATGCAAGTGATGAGGTTCTCGAAATTCCGCAATTTGGCACCAAGCATTCATTGAATATTTCGGTAAGCGTCGGTGTAACGGTTTGGGATGTTTGGTCGAAATTAAACGCATAAAAAATAATTGGCCCTGTGTTGTTTGTAGCGGGTAAATACCTGTCCGCCGTAGGAGGAAAAAGT
>QIJL01000204.1 GCA_003232435.1 Flavobacteriales bacterium
CTTTTAAAATATCATCGGGCATATTGGGGTAACTCAATACCATTCTGCCTAAACCAATAAAGTCCGCCCCATTTTCTTCAATAACAGCTTCTGCAACATTTGGTAGCCATTCTTGAAGATAGGAATAGGCAGAACCAACTATCGCAAGATTTGGAAACTTCTTTTTAATTTCGCCTGTGATCCGAATCTGTCTAGCTACACCTACCAATGGATCTTCCGGAGGTAGATATCCATCAGATGGGGGAAATATGGCAGGACGCTGAATATGTGGTACATAATATGGGCTTCCAGCTGTGATACAGACCAATTCAATACCCAATTCCTCGAAATAACCTAGCATTTCGAAAACCTCGGTAAGATCTATTCCTGTCCCCGTCGCATCTCCACCAAAGGCCTCATCATAAGGCCGTTTTATTTCTTCGGGAATTCCGTTATTCGAATCATCTTTTTTATACGGGATAAAATCAATCGCACTCAATCTAACAGCAACTGAAATATTGCTGGTCGCACGAATACCTTCAACAATATTTGTTAGAAAACGCATTCTATTTTTGAGCGAACCACCATACTTTCCGTCCCTTTTGGTCGCACTAAGAAATTCATGCCCTAAATAGCCGTGACAATGTTTGACATCAACAAATTGAAAACCTGCTTCCTTGGCTAGGTTTGCGGCTTTAATAAAATAATCTACTAGTCGGTCGATTTCTGCATCGGTAAGTAAACTGTGATCCTCTGGAATATTAAATTTCTTATCGAGTATAGAGTGCCGATATAAAGTTTTCGGCTTGCGAATTCGGTCACTATCAGGTATTGAGAATCGGCCCGAATGCGTCAATTGCAATCCTACCAACAAATCAGATGTAGATCCGAATGTCGTCAGATGATCGGAAACCAAATTATTGTACAAATCCTTAAAAGCATCGAGGTTCTTCTCATTTATCATGAGCTGATTCGGATTAGCTCTTCCTTCAGGACAAACCGCAACCGCCTCACAGCCCCATAACAGTTTAGCACCGCTAATTGCAAAGTTATGCCATCTTCTTTTAGTATGCTCTGTTGGAAGACCATCTGTTGTGCCATCCCAACCTTCCATAGGAAGAATACAAAATCGATTTCCAATAGTTTGACCCGATTTTAATTGAAAAGATTGCCCTAAACTAGACTGCCCAGGTGCACTTAAGTACTCTTTAAAAGGTAAATCTACTTCTATGGTCGATAAATGATCCGTAAAATCGGCCGCGGATTTTAATTGGGCAACTCGTGTAATTTTTTGTTTGGCCATTATTCAGATATGATGTCTTTAAAAAATGTATAATAAGATTCTCCTTTGATAACCCCATTTAAATAATGAGCGAGTTCCCTTGCATGATAATCACCCCACATACAAGCCTCACCATTTGGTATTTTACTATTTTCAGGAATATAATCCCAGCCATTTGGGCGATGGTAGATACTATGTAAAATCAGACCTTGATGCTCCAAACTTGAACTTAGATAAGGCTCCTTAAACAAGGTATTCGCCACTGTTAGACCGGCTGACCAGTATTTGTCTCCATCGGATGAGTTATTTTTTTTGAGATAATTACCCAAACGTAATAAACCTTGCGCGCCAATTGCAGCTGCTGAACTATCTATGGGCTCAAAATTGTTGAAAGGGTCAGACTTTTCTTTTTGCCAATTGGGTAAATAAACTAAGCCAGGAGCACCAGTATCCCAATAAGGAATTCCGTCAAGTGCAGTATGTTCTATATAAAAATCACAAGTGGCTTTGGCTGCTTTTAGGAAGGTTTCTTCCAAGTATGCCTTTCCACCAAGTTCATCGAACTCAGGCAGACTATCCTGACTTTGCAAAAATTCAAGTTGCTCGGCAAATCCTAACATGGCCCAGCTCAACCCACGTGTCCAAGTTGAGAATCCGCTGTAACCTTGTTGGGTTGAAGGGGAGCGGAAGTTTCCATCGTTGGTGTTGAAAATAGCCTCATGAGCCGTACGGCCCCAAATATCAT
>QIJL01000380.1 GCA_003232435.1 Flavobacteriales bacterium
ATTTTAAGTATTAACGAACTCGCTGAGCTAGACTACATGTAGTCGATGTTTCGGTGCATTTCCCAAATCTCCAAATTATGGCAAATCAAAATCCAGACAACGCAGCTTACTTAACATTTATTGAAGATTTAAATGATATTCTAGTTGATTTCAATATCAGCAAATTAAGTTATTCTTAGATTATTTTAGTTGTACGGAAAAAGCCCCGGCAAGAATTGTCGGGGCTTTTTTATGATATAAATATTTGAAATTATCCTAAATAGGTCTTCAACAATTTACTTCTAGAGTTGTGACGTAACTTACGAATCGCTTTTTCGCGTATTTGACGTACTCTTTCGCGAGTAAGGTCAAAGGTCTGTCCGATTTCGGCCAAGGTCATCGATTGTTGGTCTCCGATTCCGTAATAAAGTTTCACCACATCTGCTTCCCGAGGTGATAAGGTTTCCAATGCCCTGTTGATTTCGGTATTCAACGATTGCTGCATCAACATTTTATCGGGCTTGGGTGATTCCCCGGCTCGCAGTACATCATAAAGGTTCGAATCTTCTCCTTCCCGAAGGGGAGCATCCATAGATACATGTCTACCTGAATTTTTGATAGATTGTTTTACCTCGCTCACTGTCATTTCAAGTTCTTTTGCAATTTCCTCAGCGGAGGGAGGACGCTCATGCGCTTGCTCCAAATAAGAGAACGTCTTTTTGATCTTATTGATCGAACCGATTTTGTTCAAAGGTAGGCGCACGACCCTTGATTGTTCTGCCAATGCCTGTAGTATTGATTGGCGAATCCACCAAACGGCATAAGATATAAATTTGAATCCACGGGTCTCATCAAAGCGTTTTGCGGCTTTCACAAGGCCTAGATTTCCTTCGTTGATCAGATCGGGCAATTTTAAACCTTGGTTCTGATATTGTTTGGCCACCGAGACTACGAATCTCAAGTTGGCGGTTGTTAATTTTTCGAGGGCTGCCTGATCCCCTGTACGTATTTTTTGTGCCAGTTCAACTTCTTCGGCGGCAGTAATCAAATCAATTTTACTGATATCCTGCAAGTACTTGTCGAGCGATTTTGATTCTCTGTTCGTTACCTGCTTGATGATCTTTAGTTGCCTCATATATATATGTGTTAATTTGAATCGTATTAAGTTCTCATGATACATCTTTATTGCGTCTTTTCCAAGAAAGTCGGGGTTTTCTTATACATAAATTATGACAACATTAAGAGGAATATCTCCCATTCGATATTGAACTCGTCTTAAGTTTTTCTTTTACCTGCTATTTTCACATTTTGCACCCTAATTTTGTCTTTTTTGAGTACCGTAGCCACAGCTATGCTACTCAAAAAAGCCTTCATTACGGCACAAAAGCCGAAAATCTCGGTTCCAAACAAAAACTCAAGACGAGTTCGTTTATTGACCTCGATCTTTTTTTTAAATCTAAAGGAGGCTTGCCTCGTTTCATTTTCTGTGATGTTTGGACACAAACCCGCCTGCCATACCTACGGCAGGTAAACCGGACGGGCAGGTTTCACGAATTTTCACAAACCCTCTTTTGCATGAATTGGAATTTGGTGCTTGGGATTTGGGATTTTAATGCCTCGTGGGCTTGCCCCGAGGATTCTTTACTCCTATTTTTGAAGTAATTCTAAAGCACCGATGAGCAAAAGGGCATTAAAAAAATACCTGGCCGAACTCCCGAAAACAGACCTTGAAGATCAGATGATGGATTTATATCTGCGCTTTCCTGTTGTGAAAGAGTACTACGATTTTGTGTTTAATCCGAAGGAAGAAAAATTGATCCAACAGGCGAAGGCTAAAGTATCAAATGAATATTTTCCGTTGAAAAGAAGAAGACCGAAAGCGCGAAGATCAACGGCCCAAAAATTTATCAAACACTTTATCAAATTAGGTGTAGACCCCCACTTGATTGCCGACTTGATGCTATTCAATCTCGAAGTCGCCCAGGCGTTCGAGAGAGAAAAAAACGTGCCCGATGCCTTTTATAA
>QIJL01000352.1 GCA_003232435.1 Flavobacteriales bacterium
TCAGGCCTGTATAGTTACATAAAAAAACCCACACCCCAGTTTGGCAACCTACCTTTTTCAGCGGGAAAACAGTATCGGGAAAAGAAACAGACACGCAATGAATGATCAAAAAAATAGACACAGAAGCAGGTCGAGAGATCTACAGCAAAAGAATGGGCCTCATCGAACCCATCTTTGCAAACATACGGAGTACCATGCGGCTGGATCGTTTTAGTCTACGGGGAAAAACAAAGGTCGACATCCAGTGGCTGCTTTTCTGCATCACGCACAACCTCGGGAAGATGCAAAAATATGGTTTACAAGCTGCCTAAAAGTAGCAAGAAAGGCTAAAAGAGCGATCAAAGGAAGCTTTTGACGCGTAATTGAGCTATTTTAAAGGAGAATTCAGAAAGAAGATTTTTTAAAAAGAAATCATAGGCATTTTTAGAAAAATTGAATAAATCCCAGAATACCAGACCTCTCAATGAGGTTTTTCTACAAGCTCGTTCGACTTGGCCGTTTTATTAAAAATCGTTCCTCGAACTGTGGATATTAGCTGCTTGACATGTATATTCCCAATATATACAATTAGTCCATGGTTTATCACTTTCCGTTTGTTGTCGGTTTCGATTGGGATGAGGGAAATAAGAGTAAGAATTTTCAAAAACACGGGGTTTCAAATAGTGAATGTGAACAGATATTTTTTAATGAACCTCTTATCGTTTTGGATGATACAAGGCATTCACAAAAAGAACGTCGCTATGCTGTCTTTGGTTTTACGGATGATAATAAAAAGTTGACAGTTGTTTTCACCATGAGGTCGAACCGTATCCGGATTATCTCGGCCCGAACAATGAGCAAAAAAGAGAGAGGGTTTTATGGGAAGCTTATCGAAGAAAATACCGAAGTTTAAGAACGAAGATGAAGAGCGTGAATTTTGGGACACCCATTCCCCTCTTGAGTATTTCGATGTTGAAAGTGCAAAGAGTGCTTCATTCCCAGCATTAAAACCTTCATTGAGGTCTATTTCAATCCGTTTGCCGGAGAACGTGCTGGAGGCATTAAAGATCTTAGCAAACAAGCAGGATGTGCCTTACCAGAGTCTCATCAAAATATTCCTTGCTCGTCAAATTGAACAGGAAAGGGTAAACCTTCACGCAAAACCCTCTCGTTCTCACAAGAAAAAGAGAGCACCGACTCTAAAAAAATCGAACCCGTTGCTAAACCCGACCGCATAAACACGTCCTCTTTCTTTTAAGTCGTGGGGCAAATAAACTATGAAAATCTTTTACGGAGTTTTCTGTATTGCAGGTGTTATCTTACCTTATTGGCAGTTTTTGCCGTGGGTATTTGAAAATGGTTTAAATATCTCCTTATTTGTTCAAGAAGCAATGCAGCTTAGGATTGGGGCATTTGCTTGGTTGGATATTCTTGTTTCGGCAATTGTTTTGATCGGTTTTGTTTTTGTCGAGGGTTCAAGATTAAAAATGCACACAATATGGTGGCCCATCTTGGGGACTTGTCTGGTTGGCGTTTCGCTGGGTCTGCCTTTATTTCTATTGCTTCGAGAGTATCATTTGGAGTCTCAGTCTTAAAGTTGAACAAATTTTTTGTTCCTGTTTTCAGGATACCCTCCTCAAAAAAGGGGATTGACGGGAAAAAATCACTGTGTTAAAAAATCCATATTATTCAAAATTAAGAAGTATATTTCTGGTATCTCAAGGGGTCATTCTTTCCGTCGCCAATTATTTTTAAGCCTTGTTTTTAATGCATTTTGGGAGTGCTTGAATCCGGTTTTGTGTAAGAGGCTATTCCAACAATTTTAACCTGCCAAAAGCAGTATGATGAGAGGAATTCAAACCCAGCAGATCACACTTAAGACCCTGCCTCTTTTTTGTGAGGGCCAGTTCTTTAACTACGCTATTTCATGTGGCCCCTTGTTTTGCCTCAGGCAATGTTTAATTATTCATGAAGACGGTTTTTAATCTCACGGGTTTTAGGTTTCTGAATTAAGGAGA
>QIJL01000170.1 GCA_003232435.1 Flavobacteriales bacterium
CGCAAGAGCGCAATTGGTTATTTTCAGAAGGATTTTCAAAAGCATTGGATATATTGGATTAACATGGCAATAGTAATCATCAGACAAGACGATAAAATTGAAATGTGGAAGGAGGCCTTGCTAGCTGTAGACCCAAATCTTTCTGTTTATTCTTATTTGGACGACCATCCGGAAGAGGAGATAGATATGGCCTTGATCTGGAAACATCCGAAGGGAGAAATGGCCAAATACCCTAATCTGAAATGTATCGCATCGAGTGGGGCAGGGGTCGATTATATTTTTGAAGATCCAGATGCGCCGATCCATTTGCCGATTACCCGAGTGGTAGATACTTATTTGGCAGCCGATATGTCTGAACATGTTTTGGCCCTTATAATGGCGTATTTAAAAAACCTTGAGCATTACAAGGTGGACCAGTTCAATAAAATTTGGAAACCCGTTCAGTACCGACGTATGGCAGACTTGAAAGTAGGCATCCTTGGGCTGGGAACCTTGGGACAGGACTTGGCCAATGACTTGGTAAAGTTTGGGTTCAAAGTTCAAGGTTGGTCGAATTCAAGAAAATACCTTGACCGTGTAAAGTCATTTGCCGGAAAAGAAGAGTTGTCCGTTTTTCTGAAAACAACGGAAATATTGGTTTGTCTCTTGCCTTTGACCAGCGAAACTTCCGGAATATTGAGCAAAGAACTTTTGCTACAACTTCCAAAGGGCGCATACCTTATAAATGTTGCTCGTGGAGGACATTTGGTCGATAAGGATTTGTTGGAAATGTTGGATAACGGCCACCTTTCAGGAGCTGGTTTAGACGTATACCACCAAGAACCTTTGAATACCGACCATCCATTTTGGGAGCATCCAAAAATACATATGACTCCGCACTATGCCAGTGTTTCAGATACAGATTTCGTAGTCCCACAGATATTGGAAACGAAGGCTTCAAAATGGGGAACCACTTTTAAACCTGGTTTCAAAAAGTAAGCGATACTAATATGCATATTTCGATGCTAATCTTTCGCTCAAGCCTAAAATTCCATTAGTTTTGCAAAATTGTGGTTGTCGCTAAATGGCTAGTTGCCCCACGAATAAAGAATTAAATCCGATTCGTTACTTGGAGCTACAAAAAAATACTGCCGAAAAAACACTTTACGATTATCAGGTCGAAGATCTGAATACCATCTTCGAGCATCTGGAATCGACTTCCTCTGGTGACAATCTTCTCTATCAATTACCTACAGGGGGCGGAAAGACCGTTGTGTTTTCTGAGATTGCCAAGCGCTATATCGATAAGGTGCAGAAAAAGGTGGTCGTGCTCACGCACCGCATTGAATTGAGTTTACAGACCTCTAAAATGTTGACCGGATTCAAAGTCAAGAACAAGATCATCAACAGTGAGGTCAAAGAACTCGATGACCAAGATGACTATATGTGCTTTGTTGCGATGGTGGAAACCCTGAACAACCGCCTGCAAGAAAGTGCCATAGAGCTAAGGAGTGTAGGGTTGGTAATCATCGATGAAGCACATTACAATTCCTTCAGAAAATTATTCAAGTATTTTGAAGAATCGACTATTTTGGGAGTTACCGCCACTCCGCTGAGCTCGAACATCAAATTACCGATGAAAGACAATTATAAAAAGTTGATTGTCGGCGAATCAATAGGCGCTTTGATCGAGAGGAAGTTTTTGGCCAAGGCTGAGGTTTACAACTATGATGTGGGGCTACAAAGCCTGAAACTTGGTATTAATGGAGACTATACCGTAAAATCTTCGGATGAGCTCTACGGAAATCAGAGTATGTTGGGCAAGCTGATGTCCGCCTATGAGGAAATTGCTAAAGGTACCAAAACACTAATTTTCAATAACGGAATCAATACCTCACGTTACGTCTATGAGACCTTCAATAGAGCCGGTTATAACATTCGGCATTTAGACAACAAAAACAATGCGTCGGAACGGAAGGAAATCTTGCAATGGTTCCATGAGACACCCGACGCGATATTGACCTCTGTGAGTATTCTTACCACGGGGTTTGACGAACCCACTGTTGATACGATAATTTTGAACCGTGCGACCCGCTCCTTGACCTTGTATTTTCAAATGATAGGTAGGGGTTCAAGAATATTACCTAAGAAAGACAAATTCAATGTTATCGATTTGGGTAACAACGTCGCCCGATTCGGAATGTGGGAGGCGCCCGTCGATTGGCAAGAGATTTTCCATTTCCCCGATTTCTATTTAGAGAATATCAAGAACGACGAAGATATCGAACGGGAATTCGTTTATGAGATGCCCGCGGACCTTCGTAAAAAGTTTAGCAAATCAACTGAGTTGAATTACAATATAAAAGAGGAATACAAAAAGGTTTTCGCCCAAGGGCGGAAATCAAAACTTGTATTGGAACGCAGCATAGAGCAACATACAAAAATCTGTTTAGAAAATGCAGAAGATGTCTTCGATGCCCGTATTCTGGCCAAAGAACTCAAAGAGGAAATCTCGTATCGTGTCCGGCAATATTCGTATTGCATCATGAACAACACGAAGAATTATAAAGAATGGCTCGAAGAAGATTATGAGCGAAAACTACGTCTCAGCATTTCTCAAAAATTCGCCGCTAAAATGTAGGCTGATACAGTTTAAAAATTAGCTATAAGTGGCTCCTCCCCTTATTTTCAAGGGGAGGTGTCCGACGTAGGAGGACGGAGGGGTTTAATTAATTATAGGTTGGTTCCAGAATGAAAAAACTTCTAATAATCGCTCCCAACTGGCCAGCCCCCGATTATTCCGCAGCAGGGGTACGTCTCATGCAATTGGTTGTTTTTTTTCAGGAGGATTTTTTCAGGAGGAAGATTATCAAATCACAATTGCAAGCACTGCCGGGAAATCTTTAGTGCAAGCCTCCGATTTTGAAGGAATCAAATTGGCTTCCATTCAATTGAACCATACCGGTTTTGATGTATTTGTAAAAGAATTATCCCCGAATATCGTTTTGTTCGATCGTTTTATGACCGAAGAACAGTTTGGGTGGCGGGTTGCAGAAAAGGTCCCGAATGCCTTACGGATTCTAGATACCGAAGATCTGCATTCCCTCAGGAAAACCAGGGAACAAGCCTTAAAAGATAATGTCGATTTTTCAAAAGAACTTTGGTTGCGGAACGAGTTGACCAAAAGGGAAATTGCATGCATCTACCGTTCTGATCTCTCCTTGATTATTTCCTCTTATGAAATGGAACTTCTTGAACCGACGATTACCGAGCATAAATCCCTTTTACT
>QIJL01000596.1 GCA_003232435.1 Flavobacteriales bacterium
CCGAAATTCAACTTGTTAGACCCAAAAGAGATTCCGTATGTGACCATTCAGCTTCCTGTCTATAACGAGGAGTATGTGATGGATCGTCTACTTGAGAATATTTCGAAAATAGAGTATCCAAAAAGTAAATTGGAAATTCAAGTACTCGATGATTCAACCGATGATACGGTCATAGACACGGCAAAACACATAAAAAGGCTTGGTGAAACCGGCTTGGATATTACCCATATACGTCGCGAAAACCGTCAGGGTTTCAAAGCCGGTGCCTTAAAAGAAGGTTTGGAAATCGCCAAAGGCGAGTTTATAGCAATTTTCGATGCTGATTTTCTTCCTGATAGCGATTGGTTGAAGAAAACGGTCATCTATTTTAAAGATGAGGAAATCGGTGTTGTTCAGACCCGCTGGGGGCATATCAATCGAGACTATTCCACATTGACCCGGATCCAGGCTTTTGCTTTGGATGCCCATTTTACCTTAGAGCAGGTTGGAAGAAATACAAAAGGTCATTTCATCAATTTCAACGGTACCGCCGGTATTTGGAGAAAGCAATGTATTCTTGACGCAGGAAATTGGGAAGGCGATACGCTTACCGAAGATCTTGATCTGAGCTATAGAGCGCAGTTGAAAGATTGGAAGTTCAAGTATTTGGAAGATGTTGAAACCCCGGCAGAACTCCCTGTTGTGATCAGTGCGGCCCGTTCGCAACAGTTCCGTTGGAACAAAGGTGGGGCCGAAAACTTCAGAAAGACCGTTTGGAGTGTACTGACTGCCAAAAACATATCTTTCAAAACCAAGTTTCATGGCGTAATGCATTTGTTGAACAGCTCTATGTTCTTGTGTGTTTTCCTCGTATCCGTATTGAGCATTCCCGCAATGTATATCAAGGCCATATTTCCGCATTTAGACTGGGTATTTACCACATTGAGTTTCTTTGTATTGAGTACCATCATTCTCTTTATTTGTTATTGGTTTACCTATAAAAGCATACAGGGCAGTAGTTTTGACAATTTCGTGGATTACATCAAGTTGTTCTTTACCTTTTTCTCGGTCGCCCTCGGATTTTCACTTCATAATTCAATTGCCGTTTTAGAAGGGCATATGGGCAAGCGAAGTGAGTTCGTGCGAACCCCGAAATTCAACCTCGACAACATTACCGATAGTTGGAAAGGCAATAAATACCTAGCTAAAAAGCTTTCGCCCAATATGATTTTAGAGGCCGCCCTAATGATATATTTCTTATTCGGAATGTACAGTGCGATTCCTTTGAACGACTTCGGGCTCTTTCCGTTTCACTTCATGTTATTTCTAGGTTTTGGTTTTGTATTTACAAAGTCGTTGACCGCCAGGGCTTAGAGTATTCCCTAGTGTCAAGTCAAGGCTGAAATGACGTATGAGGCAATCGTGGATTTTGTGCCGGGCCTAGGCAAAAAATCATTGCATAGCTGTAGCTACGCAATTATTTTTTAACGACGGTACGACGCAAAAGATGCATTGGATCATACGTAGGTTTTAGCTTGACTTGACACTAGCTCTTGTAAATATGTTAATTTCTTCACGGAAGAAAACTCCAACTAAATTGAAGCTCACTTCTCAAATATCAAAATAGTAACTTTGCAGTATGTTTTATAGAAGGAAAATAATATTATCGCTGCTACAACTATTTGGTGGTAGCTTAGAAAAAATAAGGCTTCACAAATTACTTTTTTTATACAGTCAAAGAAAAAGTAATCCGGAATATGAATTCATTCCCTACAAATATGGAAGTTACTCGTACTCGGCAAATGCGGATTTGATAACTATGGTCAAAAAGCAATACTTGACCGAAAACGATAGCTTGTATACGAAAATAGAGGAGAAAGATTATTTAAAAGAGATTAAGTCTACCGATAAAACATTGTTAACGGAAATTTTTACGACTTATGGCAAAATGAGTAACGATTCCCTAATAAAACATACTTACATTAATTTCCCTTTTTATGCAACAAAGAGTAAAAT
>QIJL01000162.1 GCA_003232435.1 Flavobacteriales bacterium
TGTGTTGCCAATCTTTTTGATAACCTGATTCAATTGGTAAATATTATTGGATCCATTTTTTACGGCAACGTACTCGGAATTTTTTTACTCGCCTTCTTTTTAAAATTCGTAAAAGGAAATGCTGTTTTCTTTGCGGCGGTACTTACCCAAGTTATTGTAATCGTTCTTTATTACAACTTAATACACATTTATCCTTCAGGCCAGGAAAAATTGGGCTACCTCTGGCTTAATTTTATAGGTTCGGCCTTGATTATCGTTACCGCCATTATTTTTGAGGGTTTGGATAGATTGTTGAAAAAAAACCCGCTAAGGACTTAGTGTTAAGTCAAGCTAAAACCTACGTATAATCCAATGCATCTTTTGCGCCATACCCCGCCCGAACGCCAGCCCGACAAGTCATTCTGGCGGGGTACGGGCGGGCGTCGTTAAGCGGGCGGGCGGGTTTCGAATTTTTTCACAAAACCATTCGTAACCTAGTAAGGCCGTGACTTCGAGTCACGGCCTTACTAATCAACCGATAAACAGCTTCTGGCACGGTAATAACTCAAGACGGGGCGGATCAATATACCCTCGCATGGCGAGCAGGCCCGCCCCTGCCTGCCGGTTTACCTGCCCGACTTCGTCATTCAGGCGGGCCCGCCGTAGGAGGGCAGGCAGGTCTGTTAGATTTAGGGAAATTTGTCATACACCTGAATTACCCCACAAAATCGTTATTTTCGAATAATGGTTATATTTATTCCCTATAAACAACCTTTACCATTTTGATTTTCATTATGATCGAAAAAAAACATACCATAAAAGATATCGCCAAGTTGGCCGGTGTTTCTAAAGGAACCGTAGATCGAGTGCTTCACAATCGTGGTAGGGTATCAAAAAAAGCCAAGGAAAGGATCTCTCAAGTAATGACCGAAATCGATTATCAACCAAACTTGATAGCGAGAAGTCTAAAGAACAATAAGGTCTATCGTATCTGCGTCTTGATTCCTGATGAGACCATTGACCATTTTTGGATTCCCGCCCTAAAGGGTATCAATGCCGCCGCCCAAGAATTCAGACCATTTGGTTTGGTACTGGAGAAGTTTCATTTCCATCCGAACAAAAAAAAATCATTTTTGAACAAAGCCGAAATGGCCATCGCTGCAAAGCCCGATGCGATCTTAATGACTCCGATGTTCCACAAGGAATCTTTGAAGGTATTTCAAGAATGTAAGCGACAGAACATCAGAGTGGCTTCGTTCAACAACCATATCGACACCTTGAGCCTTGAAAATTTTATCGGGCAAGATCTTAATCAAAGTGGAAGGGTCGCGGCCAGCTTAATAGATAAGGTTACCGACAAAAATTCCAGTATCGCCATCATGCATATTGATGAAGAGGCGCATATGCGACAGAAGGAAATCGGGTTCAAGGATTATTTCAAGGAAAAATATAAAGATGGCCATCGAATCGCAACATATAGCATTAAGAACGGCAACAATGTCGATCTCGAAAGTGAAATATCGGTGTTCATGGCAAGCCATGACTCTATCTCGGCCGTATTCATTACCAATTCAAAAGCCTATCTCGTCGTAGAGGCACTTAAAAAAGAAAACAAAGAAATAACCATCGTGGGATATGATCTTTTAAAAGAAAACCTCAAATTCTTAAAAGTTGGGCATATCGACTTCTTAATACATCAAAAACCCTATCGTCAGGCGCATCAAGGTTTGAGTTACCTCGCCGAAAACTTACTTTTTGACAAGAAAATACCCTCACAGAAATTATTGCCAATAGATATAATTACTTCCGAAAATGCGAAATATCACATTGATTAAGGTCATTTGGGTCATTTGTGTTAAAATAAATGTGTTCGAACACATTTATTTTGCAAAAATCTTTTCTGTATCAAAAAAATTGTTAATTTAACCCAAAATTATATGCAAATGCAAAGACTCCCACAACCGGTTTTTCATCCTGCTTAAAAAAAGAATACATTATTAACTAACTCAAAACACTTGATTATGATTAAGCGATTACTATTATTTCTATTGCTAATACTGGGGACGCACACACTATTGGCGCAGAGTAAAACAGTGTCAGGTACAATTACTGACGCTGCCGATGGGTCGCCCTTACCAGGAGTAAACGTTCTGGTGCAGGGAACGACAAACGGTACACAAACCGATTTCGATGGTAATTATTCCATTGATGCCGAGGTTGGAGATGTACTGCTCTTTTCCTATTTGGGCATGAGTTCTCAAAGTGACACGGTGGGTTCATCGAATACTATGGACATTGCCCTGTCTGAAGATGCCAGCCAACTCGATGAAGTGGTGG
>QIJL01000054.1 GCA_003232435.1 Flavobacteriales bacterium
TGAAAACCGTTCAAAAGACGAGATTGCCCTTTTTTCATATAACAGAAGAGGATCAACAAGGAGCATCCTTTGGCAAGCGGTTTACAAACGCCATACAGTATGTTTTCGATCAGGGTTTTGAGAACGTCATAACCGTTGGCAATGATAGTCCTCATTTAAACAAGGCACATTTTGAAACCGCGCTTTCTAATTTAGACCAGAATAAATCCGTTATCGGCCCTTCTGCGGATGGCGGAATTTATCTTTTGGGATTGCACTGTTCTGATTTCAAACAATCCGATTTCGAAAAGCTGTCTTGGCAAACTTCCGAATTAAAGGATGAAATCGTCAAATTATTATCCCGTTCGCCGGAGGAAGTTCTTTTGCTTCCGACATTGTTCGATATCGATTCGCTATGGGACGTCAAGATTATAGGTAAAAATACATCCGGACTGGTGCAAAATGTAGCGAAAGCCATTCGGGCGTTAATTTCCTCAACTAAAAAAATAGAACTTCCGTTAATTTCTTTTGCTGACGGATTTCATTCCTCAATTCCTTTTAACAAAGGATCTCCTTCCGTTTTTTCCTCCTAAAATCATTTCTTTCTTTCGGATGTACTGTAAAAACCGGGCTTTAGCCTGTTAACATCCTATTTTATCAATTTAACACTAAGAAAATGTCAAACACATACTACGACGCAGCCGACCTGCGGAAATTCGGAAAGATTACAGAATGGAGCGAAGAGCTGGGCAACAAATTCTTCGAATACTACGGAAAGGTTTTTGAGGAAGGAGCACTTTCAGCCAGGGAAAAATCACTGATCGCCTTGGCCGTTGCACATGTGGTCAAATGCCCTTATTGTATCGATGCGTATACCAAAGACGGACTAGAAAAAGGCATCACGAAAGAAGAAATGATGGAAGCGGTCCATGCCGGGGCGGCCATCGAAAGTGGAGCTACCTTGGTACACGGCGTTCAAATGATGAACAAGTATAATAAGTTGAGCATGTAAGGCCCCTAACCCCAAAGGGGGAACAATTTGAGCAAGGTAGACCTGACAGGTTTTGAAAACCTGTCAGGTCTACACTAAATCCGAAAAAATGGCTACAAAATCATTAAAAGCGAGGCACGAAGAACTTGCGGAGAAGAATAAACAATTGGAAATCCTCAACGGAGGCATCTTTGCCGATGGTGAACTCCCTTATTTTAAAGATAAGATCGCGAACATCGGGCAATTTCCTTTGCGTCCGAAGAAATTGGAGATTCTTCAAATCAACGTAGGCTATATGTGCAACCAGGTCTGTGAACATTGCCATGTCGATGCGGGGCCTGACCGAAAGGAAATAATGACCCGTGATACCATGAAGCAATGTCTCGAAGCCATCAAAAATACAGGAGCTCATACATTAGATCTGACCGGTGGCGCGCCCGAGATGAACCCTGATTTTCGCTGGTTTGTTGAAGAGGCCGCAAAAGCGGGTATTCAAGATTTTATCGTTCGTTCGAACCTGACAATTATCCGTGCGAACAAAAAGTATTATGACCTTCCGGAATTCTTTGAAAGGCATAATGTTCATGTCATCTCTTCCATGCCGCATTATACCAAGGGAAAAACGGATAAGCAACGTGGCGATGGCGTTTTTGATAAATCGATAAAGGCCCTTCAAGAATTGAACGCAGTGGGTTACGGTATGCCCGATAGTGATTTACGCTTGGATCTGGTCTATAATCCGTCAGGAGCCTATTTGCCGGGAGACCAAGCCGCCATGGAGCGAGATTTCAAAAAGGCTCTGAAAGAAGACTTTGATATTCAATTCCATAATCTATTCTCGATTACGAACCTTCCTATTGCAAGATTCTTAGATTACCTAATCGCTTCAGAAAACTATGAGGACTATATGTATGCACTTGTAGAGGCATATAATCCGGCAGCGGTAGAAAACGTGATGTGCACCAATACGATTTCCATTAGTTGGGACGGTTGGCTCTACGATTGCGACTTTAATCAGATGGCATATCAAAGACTATAACGAAGACGTCTTAAACGATAGAAACATTATCGTCTCACAACATTGTTATGGATGTACCGCTGGCGCGGGAAGTAGTTGTCAAGGCACAGTTGCATAGACCCCCCTCTAACTCCCCGCCGATTGGCGGGGGAGGATCCAAAACAAAACCATAGAAAAAACAGATTTAAAATTATGAGTTACTTAGAAGCTACAAACGATCTTTATAAAGAAGCGGCATTGACCCCAGATGTGGGCTTATGTTGCACCACCAACCCTATTTGGGAATTGCCAGGCTTGAAAATCCCCAAAATCATGCAAGAAATGAACTATGGTTGCGGAAGTACAGTCCACGCCAGAGATCTGACCAACAACCCCAAAATGTTATATGTAGGTGTAGGTGGGGGTATGGAGCTTTTACAATTCTCTTATTTCAATCGTCAAAAAGGAGGAGTAATCGGCGTAGATGTTGTAGATGAAATGTTGGAGGCAAGCCGCAACAACTTCAAAATCGCGGAAGATGAAAACGACTGGTTCAAATCTGAATTCGTTGAGCTCAAAAAGGGAGATGCCTTGAATCTTCCTGTAGAGGATGATAGCATTGATGTGGCGGCACAGAACTGCTTGTTCAATATTTTTAAGGAGGAAGATTTAAAACAGGCCATCGAAGAAATGTATCGTGTTTTAAAGCCACACGGAAAATTGGTGATGAGCGACCCAACTTGCGAACAACGAATGAACGATACGCTGCGAAATGATGATAGACTTCGGGCCTTATGTTTGAGTGGAAGCCTTCCGATCAAAGATTATATAAAGGCATTGACCGATGTCGGCTTCGGTACAATTGAAATCAGGGCCAGAAAACCTTATCGCATTCTAGACCCGATAAACTATCCGACCGATGAACTTATCTACATCGAGTCAATAGAAGTAGCCGCAATTAAAGACCCCATGCCAGTAGACGGACCTTGTGTTTTTACCGGAAAGGCCGCTATTTACTTTGGCGGAGAAGATTATTTTGACGACAATAAAGGCCATATTTTATTGAAGAACCAACCTCTCGCAATTTGTGATAAGACCGCCGGGGCACTGGCCTCACTTAAAAGAAAAGATATTTTTATCAGTGATTCGACATTTCACTATGATGGTGGTGGTTGCTGTTAACGTCATTATATATTTTTAAATCTCAAATCCGCACGAGGCGAGAATGACCTGCAAGGTGTTGCCGACATAGGAGGTCTCCTTGTAGGTCTATCAAGAGGATAAAAATGGTGCTTTGATTCTTTCCGGTCTAGGCCTACAAGGTCAAAAAAGACCTTGCAGGTCTTGAAAACGATCACTACCAAATATGCCGTGTTCAAACTTTAACTCTGGGCGAAATTCATCTTTTTCGAACTCTGGAGTGATCCGAATTAATTGACCCCGTGCATTTTATCGATGGCTTTGACCGACTCGTCGGTTTGTACTTTTTGAGTTGCGAGGCATAATTAGCCGATTCTTACATTTCAACGATTATTCTGACCAGATATCCCTTCCATACCCAAAATAACATGTATCTGAGGGTTCTTTATATAGACCCAACGGTCTGTTTAACCCAAATCTTGAAATTATGGATAAAACTCTAAAACGCATGGCCACCATGCAGCGCATGCAGGTCACAGGACTTGAACTTTTCTACAAAAACGGATACTACAATACGAGTGTCGATGACATTCTAAAGGAACTCGACCTTTCAAAAGGTGCGTTCTACTATCACTATGATTCAAAAGAAGATTTCTTCGTTCAAATTATTGAAAACCTAGTGGTTCGAAGAGTCTATAGTATGTTGATCGAGCCCGTTGAAGGCCATGACAATACTTCTGATATGATCATGAAATGTTTTGACGATGCCTTGGAAACCGCTGTTCATAATGAAATGGACTTTGGCTTCGTGCTCGGTAATCTTATCTCCGAATTCAACGGAAGGAACGAGAAAATCATGAAACATCTGAACGATATCATCAAGATATGGGAGGTAAATCTTGTTTCAACGATTCAAAAAGGGAAATTCGAAGGGCATATCGACCGCCACGTTGATGCTGAAGGAGCCGCTCTATTTATCATGAGCGCATTTATGGGCGTTCGCACTTTAATGGTAGAAACCGCCCCTAGTGCCCGTAAATATCGATTTATGTCACAGCTTCGACTCTTTTTGAAGTCAATTGAGAACAAACAACCCAGCCTATAGCAGAACTCTACTTACCAATTAATATTTCTTGAATATTGCGGATGATCTCTGTCGGGGGAATCGTCTCCATGGACTTTTCGTAACCTTTTGGCATCTTATTTCCGTAAACGGAAGTCGGTATCAAAGGGTAAGCTTCACGATCGGAAAGAATTGCCCGATTTGAACCATAGTCAAAAGGGGGGAACCCCGCATACGGATGGGTAACTCCCCATAAAGTAACAATGGGAATACCGTACATGGCGGCCAGATGGCCATTACCGCTATCCATGGAAAGCATTAGGTCTAAATTTGAAATCAGGGCGAGTTCTTCCTCAAAGGAAACCTTTCCCGCACAATTGATTCCGTTCTTGTATTTTGTTTCCAAACGGTTCAATTCTTTGACCTCGTTTGCACCTCCTCCAAAGAAAAAAAGTTGGTAAGCATTATTTTTATTGAGTTCTTCTACAATTTCTTCCATCAATTCCAGAGGATACATTTTTCCTTGGAAAGCTGCAAAAGGTGCAATCCCTATTTTGATTTTGGATCGATTCCCCACTAAATCTTGAACGTTCTTGGTAAGCGGAAGTTTTCCCAAATGTTTTACACTTGACAAATCCACCGGAAAACCTAATTCTGAAAAAACATCGGCATAACGTTGATGTGTGGATTTCAGAGGTTTGAAGGTTTTATTTTTTGATGTAGTAAGTGCCTTCTTTTCTGCCCTTCCCTTGTTTATTTGTCGAAAGGGAATTCCTGAAAACCCAAAAAACCG
>QIJL01000269.1 GCA_003232435.1 Flavobacteriales bacterium
GTGCCCGGCACATCGGTTTTGAACTGATTGCGTAAACTATAAAGCTGCAACCCTATTTCTTGGCCGCTCATAGAGATTCCAAAAGCTACCATTAATACAAGTGTTGTGATTTTTTTCATTTCATTCAAATTTCATTCAATAAAATAATGCCGAAAAATTGACACCCCTAATGAGCTACGCTCGCAACCTTCGAATCAAAATACATTTTTCTTTTCGCCTGCCTCAAGGGGACAATCTCATTAACTAAACTACCATCGGCTAAAGACCGATGGGTTTGGGTTTGGGTTCGCCTAAAGGCGACTAAAGTTCAACCAATTCCCCTATCGCTTTGCGCATTTCTCTTTACGCTTTTTCGTATGGCGCATGGCGTATGCAAAAATACTAAAGTCTTCGTCTAAAGGCGAGGGATTTTCCCCCAGAAGGATACAACATTAATAGCGTAATTAAGTCAGTAAATTTCCATTTTCGTCCCAGGTAGCTATAGTGCCCCGGGTGCTTTGGTCGATACATTTCGCGATCCATTCAGGGTCGTACGCAACTCCATGCTGATCCAAAACATCTTGTGGTACACCATCCCAAACATTGGGCATGTTTCCTTTATACCCCAAATCGGCTATTCCCACTTTTGAAGTGTAGTACCCCGTGATGGTAAGGCCACGCATCATATAGAAAAATTGGAGTTCCAACGCCTGTTCTTCTAAAGGGATTTCCGTATCATGCCAACTAATTTGATCGCAGATCTGTTTTTTCTGCTCCAAGGTCGCGGATTTGAATTCCGTTCCGAATTCGGTATTGCTTTTGTGATCCAACCACATTAAGCCACCTAAAAGTGTGACTTGTATTTCAGGAATATCTTTTCCCATAAATTCGATAAGTTCGGGAACATCGGCTTCTATAGGCCCTCCGTATGGTTCTTTTGAAGGAAGAATGACCACACTTAAGGCCGCTATCGTCTCCATTTCATGTTCGTTGAATAATTGTTCCGCATTCAGTTTTTCAATGCGCTCCAATTCCTCGGGAGTACGTCCAAAATATTTAGTGTCGGTAGTTGCCGGAATTTCTCCATTTACTTTTTCAGCATCCGTCTTACAACCGTGAAAAGCCAAAGCGGAAGCCCCAGCACCAAGTATGATTGTCTGTATACTTTTTCTCCTGTCCATACTTCTAAATATTTTGTTGCTTAAGTTGTTCGATAATATAATCGGAAGCTCTCCAAGAGAGTGCCATGATCGTCCATGTACAGTTTTTATCCGCTTGAGAAACAAACGGGCCTGCGTCAACGATAAAAACATTGTCAGCATCATGCAGCTGTTGAAACTTGTTAGTGACGGACGTTTTCGGATCATCGCCCATTCTGGTAGTGCCCACTTCATGAATAATTTGACCCGGAGCATGGAGTCCGTAATCTTCATCCTTTCCTGGTTTTTCACTTAAGGGAATACCCCCCATATTATGTATCAATTCTTCAAAAGTATCTTGCATGTGTTTTGCCTGATTCCTTTCAAAGTCTGACCATTTATAATTGAACTTTAATACGGGAATACCGAATTGATCTACGGTAGTCGGGTCAATTTCGCAATAGTTTTCTTTGAGCGCTATACCTTCTCCCCGACCTCCAAAACCGATAACCGAACCGTAGTATTTTTTTACATCATCGCGCAGACTATCACCGTAGCCCCCGACTTTTAATCCGAAATATTTATTGAATGCGTTGGGGTCCCACCCGAAACCATAGTTTGGTTGGCCCATGCCGCCCCAAACTTCGATATGATATCCTCTAGGGAAATCAAGTTTGGAGTTATCGCCCCACCATGGCGAATATACATGCATTCCGCCTGTTCCATCTTCATTATAAGATGTCTTTCGATTCATCAATCCTGGAATCACACCAGCAGCACTGGCACCTGTCGAATCATGCAGATATTTACCAACGATATCACTGCTATTCCCTAAACCGTTAGGGTGTTGTTTGCTTTTCG
>QIJL01000092.1 GCA_003232435.1 Flavobacteriales bacterium
GCATAGCCGTAGCTACGGTTAAAAATTTTAACGAAGCATAAAGTAAAAAGAGCGAAAAATTAGTTGCCTTTTTTATGAATCATTACACTAGATTCCGGTTTTTTGGCTGTGACGATGTTGTGCTCGGTTTTAACTAAAACTGCCAAAAACTGAAATACGTTAATTGAATGTTCAACTAAATACCACCAAAAATCCAAAGAACCGGTTTCAACACTATTTCAAATTGAAAGAGGTGCAAGGAGAGTACTTTTTAGGTCCGAATATTGGGGACGGTCAAAGCGTGGAGTTTGTAGAGTTTCCCGGCCAAATGGAATTTTATCATTTTAAAAAATCGTATTTCAAAATTCCTATAAATATGAAGTCGGTAAATCCGTTCGACACAGAATGGTTCTTGATACATATTAATCTATCGAATACAAAACAGCAGAAAAATTTACGATCAAAGGTCTCATTATTGGCTTAATTATAGCTCTGATACCTACTGTTATAGCCATAAGATTAAGAAAGAAGGTAACTATTCAGCCCCTCTCTGTCATTCCGGGGCACGAGAAATCCCTACGTCTGCCTGCCGATACAGGCAGATATGCCTGTTCGGATCTCGTTTTGGGATTGATGGCTGATGCCGGTATTGGCAAGAAAGCCCCTGTTTGCAGTTCAATACAGGTGAAAGGTAGTGTCAACACTCCCAAGGGATTCCTCACTTCGTTCGGAATGACCGGAATGACAAAGGGGGGGAGAAAGCACTTCGGCAGAATGGTTACGAAAGAAGTTAAGATTGCTTACCTAAAAAGTATACCACGACACCGTATATAAAAAACAGTTAACATAAAATAGGGCAATACATCTAGAAGTGAGTGAAATTGAACTACGGGGTACTGCTACTGACCTGTAATAATCTCCCATTATATAGGTGGTGCCCGGTAAGCGCAAAATCTTTGATATAGGCAGCCATTTCCAATGCAGTGGTCGGTGCCCGATACCCCGGAAAGGCTTCTTCGAGCATTTCGGTCTGAACGGCACCCAATGCCAACACATTAAAAGAAGGCCCGGTCTCTTTGAACTCTTCGGACCAAAGTTCGGTCAATGTAATCACGGCACCCTTGCTCGAGCTATATGCCGACAGCCCAGGAAATTTCATGCTGCCCTGTACCCCTCCCATCGAACTGATGGTTACGACATGGCCCTCTTTTGGCATTTTGGGTAAAACTATTCGCGTAACGTCCACCACTCCAAAGACATTTACCTTAAATACTTCCTCAAATTCTTTTGAAGTCGTTTCTAAAAAAGGTCTGTTCAATAATTTTCCGGCATTGTTGATGAGTATATCGACTTTATCCCATTGCGAATCCAAAAAATCTTTAAGCCTGTTTAAATCTTCCGGGCTCGATATATCAAAGGGGAAACTGGCAATGTTTTGGTGGTTCAAACTTCTGATCGCGGAATCGTTTCGCGACAAGGCCAGCACACGATGCCCGTCATCGGCCAAAAGTTTGGCCAGTTCAAACCCGATACCCCGACTGGTGCCGGTAATAATAACATTTGCCATTAGTGGTACTTTATTTCCTTGGTAGCTGAATTTACAATTCCCTCTACAGCGGGGATTACCCTATTGACCACCTCGGCCATATGCTCGAAATCCATAATGTCGGCCTCGTCGCCGACCTGATGATAATGGTCGAAGTTGGTAAAATCAAAGGTGCAAAAAGTCTGGGATGGTACATTGAACTCCAAATGAAAAGGATAGTTATCAGATCGCTGGAACAAATTCATCTGAGCCGCCGTCGGTAGAAATCCGATCAACTTATCACCAGCATGTCCGTTTGCGACATCGGCCATATTCGACATCTCGTAGCCACTGATATATATAAAATAATCTTTGTTTTGCAAGGGCACACCTACCATTTCGAAATTGAGCATGGTGTAGAGATCTATATTTTGGGCCTTTAATTTTTTGGCCAGGTGGGCGGAACCAAGTAACCCCTTTTCCTCTGCGCTGAATAGCGCAAAAATGACACTTCTTTTGTTTGTCTTGGCATTGCCAAAGTATCTTGCCAGTTCCAATACAGTGGTAGTTCCCGAGGCGTTGTCGTTCGCCCCGTTGGCAATGGAATCTTGACCCACGGGCTTAGCGGTGCCGATATGATCATAATGCGCACCTATCACAACAAACTCTTTCTTCAATTTGTCATCATTGCCTTCAAGAAGACCGACCACGTTATAGGCCAGCCCGGAAAAATTGGACAAAGTGTCTTTGTAGGTCGAAAAATAGGAAGGTACACCATTTTCCTTAAAAATGTATTCAATGGAATTGGCCGCCTTTTCGATACCTTCACTTCCGGCCTCCCTACCCTTCAGTTCATCAGAGGCCAAGAAAGTGATTATGTTTCCTACGCCCGAAGCTGTAGAAAAATTAGACTTGTTCACCATTAATTCCTTGATAGAAATTTGATTATCGGCAACCGGTTCAACATCTGAAGTTACAATACTTCCCTTTACCCTATCTGGGCCAGAGGGTATATTTTCAGGATCCGTTTTTTTCAATTTGGCAGCACCGCACCCAAAAATAAGGGCCGCAAGAAGTAGTCCGGGGAGTTTTTTCATATTGATTTTTTTC
>QIJL01000023.1 GCA_003232435.1 Flavobacteriales bacterium
TGGATCGCTGCAACAAAAACCGCATGGAAAGAATTGGATAGGTTATCAACACCCAAAATCAATTGCAACAAAATCGCTGCGTAACACCAGTAACCTAAATCAAAATCAGCTTGAAATAATGAAATGGTCAAGCAGCGCCCCTAACTCAGACGTATTGGACATTTCGGATTTTAAGGAAATTAGGCAACATGAGATTGAAAATTCCCAAAATTTTATAGCAACAAAGCAAGATTTACGAGATTTAGAGGTAAGAGGGATATTGGTTGAGAATAGTGGTTACCCTGATTTTAATGATATCATTGAACTTGAGGAATACGGTAAAATAATAGTCCAACTATTTGATTTGAAAGAAGTTAATTCAATCGACGCCAATAATTTCAATATTTTTCTAGGCCGGAAATGAATTAAAAACTCTCTAATGCAATAGCACTATATCACTTTTCTTTTCGTTGGATATAGCAAAGGCAATCATATGAGGTCAAAACTGCTGCTTTTACTTTTTTCCGTAACGAATGCTATTCTGGCCCAAGACATTCAAATCGTTGATAGTCTAGAACTTTCCCCTATACCTTTCGCCACTATTTCATTTGGAGACGGCCTAGGGACTTTTGCCGATGAAGAAGGAAGGTTTTCATTTTCAAGGAAAAAATACACCGACATCGATTCGCTTTTTATTTCGGCCATGGGATATGCGGAAAAATCCGTAAGAGTCGATTCTTCATTGCAAAAAGTAGCTCTAAGACCCGAAGTTTCGCAGTTGGGGGAAGTAATCGTTTCCGCCGCCAAGGAAGGCAAATTCAAGTTTAGAAAAAAGAAAGGCGAAACCCATACAAATGTTTTTGCCTGTTGGCTGCCCACTGTCGAAAGTGAAGTGGCCGTATTTTTTGACCGTTATGAGGGCAAGGCGACACAGATGTCAAAACTATATCTTCCTATCAACGCAGAATCAAAATACGAATCTAAAGGAAAGGGGAAGTTCGCCACCATTTTCCGGATTCAATATTATGAAAATCGAGGTGGTGCTCCAGGCGCGAGTATTCCTTATAAGAATATCGTCTTTTCGATAAGTGAAAAAGAGGATAAAATTTTCGAGCTCGATGTACTTTCGAAATCCATCTTTATTCCTAAGAACGGAATTTTTATTTCGTTACAAGTTCTTGGCTACGCAAATAAGGAAGGCAAATTGGTAGATTCTAAAAAATATCGTGAGATCAAAACAGCTCGCGGGGTTCAAAAAATTTCCACTTCCTTTAGGCCATTGCTTCCTTTCATAAAAGGTTCACCCGATCAAAGCACTTTTGTACGGCGTATTTTTCTGAACGACAAGAAATGGCAGGTTTTTGACCGTACCTACAATAAAAATTCAAAACTCGTTCAGACTGGGAATAAGAATTATGGCATGGGCGCCGAATTTAAAGTGTGGGAAAACTAATTGGAGGAAATTCGTCGAACTTGGCATGATGTATGCTTCTAATTAGGTAGACAACCAACATGATATGAAAGCGTACATAACTTTACTTCTAATTATTTTCTTAGGATTTCATTCTGCGGTTTCCGCACAGAACGATTCCTCTAAAGAATCTTATATTCCATTTGTCGACCTTTTGGAAATCGGTGAACAATATGAAATAGTAATCAAATCTATAGGTTGTTTTCACAATAGACAGCAGTCCCTATTCATTTTTAGGGAAGAAAATTCTTTTGTTGCCACACTAAACGATTCTGAAATAACGTTGAATCAAAACAAAATCGATGCTCTTAGAAAATTCGAAAGGCAATTAAAATATGTCGGTGCGAGAGGTTGTACCACAGTAGATACCTATATTCTAAAATACGGCCCGGACCAGACGGTTTACAACGACGATACCTGTTCTCGATTTTTCGGCAAGGTCTTGCTCGAAGAACTAGGATTTTCGAGTTGATTAAGAGCCTGTTTTGAAATATCTCGATTATTTTCTTATAC
>QIJL01000638.1 GCA_003232435.1 Flavobacteriales bacterium
AAGACAAGAGTAGGCTGGTGGAAGAACGGCTACCCAGAATATTTCGCGAAAGTATTGAACGCTCCAAATTGGATTGGAATCAACATTGCCACCGACGGTGAATTGTTGGATTTGAACAACTGTAAATCTGTTTCCAATTTCAAGCGTGAGCTGAACATGAAAGAAGGCCGGTATTGCCGTTCTTTCAATGTAGTCACTTCCAAAGGTGCAAAAATAAGCGTTAAGACAACCCGGTTTTTAAGTCTTGATATTGATGAGGTTGGTGCGATTCGTTATGAAATCACCCCAACCGAAAACGATGTGGAAATTGAACTGGAACCTTATTTAGATAGTGGCATTACAAATGAGGATAGTAATTGGGATGACAAATTTTGGAACACCACCAATGTCGTTTCCGAAGGAAATCGAGCTTTTATCGAGGCACATACAATGAAGACCAATTTTGCGACCTGCACTTTTATGGAGTCGCGATTATTTCTTGACGGAAAACGAATCGAACAACACCCTACCAAAACAAAAAAAGAGTTTTTCGTTGCTCATGGGTATGTTCAAAATGTAAAAAGAGGCGAGACAATTGCGCTACATAAGTTCGGAGGCTATACTGTAGATCGCAATCATGATACAACCGAATTGGTGAATGCGGCAAAATCCGTTTTGCGAAAAGCAGCGGATTTAGGTTTTGACGCCCTATTGGAGAAACAAAAAAAGGCATGGGCCGAAATTTGGAGCATGTCCGATATCACTATCGAAGGTGATATAAAAGCCCAGCAGGGCATCCGTTTTAATATTTTTCAACTGAACCAGACCTATTTGGGTACAGATTCTAGATTAAATATAGGCCCCAAAGGTTTCACGGGTGAGAAGTATGGCGGCAGCACCTATTGGGATACTGAAGCCTATTGCATTCCGTTTTATATGGCCACGAAAAATCAAGAAGTGGCGAGAAACCTTTTGACCTATCGGTATAACCATTTGCAAAAAGCAATAGAAAATGCCCAAAAACTGGGGTTTTCAAATGGAGCTGCATTGTACCCAATGGTCACTATGAATGGCGAAGAATGTCATAATGAATGGGAGATTACTTTTGAGGAAATTCATAGAAACGGGGCCATCGCATTTGCAACCTTTAATTATGTTCGTTTTACAGGCGATTACTCATATGTGCCTGAAATGGGACTTGAAGTTTTGATAGGTATCGCAAGGTTCTGGCATCAAAGAGCGACTTTTTCCACCGATAAAAACAAATATGTAATTCTTGGGGTCACAGGGCCTAACGAATATGAGAACAATGTCAATAATAACTGGTACACCAATTATTTAGCGAAGTGGTGCATCGATTACGCCTCTGAACAAATGCAAAAAGTGAAGGAAGGTTATGCAGAAGATTTTGACAGAATTACCGGTAAAACCAATTTGACGGATTCTGAAGTAAATCTATGGAAGAAGGTCGCTGATAATATGTACTTGCCATTTTCGGAAACAGAAAATATTTATTTGCAACAAGATGGATTTTTGGACAAGGAATTGATTACAGTTGCAGATCTGGATAAATCGCAACGACCAATTAACCAAAAGTGGAGTTGGGACCGTATTTTGCGTTCCCCCTATATCAAACAGGCCGATGTTTTACAAGGATTTTATTTTTTCGAAGACCATTTTTCCAAGGAAGAATTAGAAAGGCATTTTGACTTTTATGAGCCATTCACCGTTCATGAATCTTCATTATCGCCATGTGTTCATGGTATTCAGGCGGCAAAGCTTGATAAAAAGGAACAGGCCTATAAATTTTATCTCAGAACATCTCGACTAGATCTCGATGATTACAACAAAGAAGTAGAAGAAGGTTTGCACATTACTTCAATGGCCGGTACATGGATGAGTATCGTCGAAGGATATGGAGGAATGCGCGTAGTCAATGACCAACTTTCTTTTGAACCCAAAATCCCAAATGAATGGGATG
>QIJL01000544.1 GCA_003232435.1 Flavobacteriales bacterium
AAAACTACGTATAAGTCGCAGTTATTTTTTGAATTTTGTGAAATGATAAAAAGTAAGCATAGCCGTAGCTACGCGAGTCTTTTTATAATGAACAAAAACGAAAAAGAGTCCGCCAACTGGCGGAGTTGCGTCTTTTTATACTTAACTTAACACTAGAATAATCGAAAACGGAATTAGTCAAAACTACAGATGGATTTCGGAAAAGTAGTACGTGAGATTTCCCACTCTGTCGAAATTGGATTAGCGACGTGATTTAAAAGCCATGAAAACTAGTCCGACCAAAGCCATAAACGCACAGAAATAAAAAACGCTTGGCAGATTTGAAATCTTATTTTGATAATGCCAACCTGAAAATAAAGCTCCAAAACCTATTCCCGCTTCTAAAGCGATATACATCGTTGAAATAGCTTTGCCCCTTTGACTTGGCAAACTCAAATCTATCGTCCACGCATTCAACGCAGGTGTCAATATTCCCATTGCCAAACCATATATCGTCGAACCTATCATTAACCCTGTAACAAACTGAAAATAACCCATACTAAAAAGGGACAAAATCAAAGTGATAAAACCCGCTATTATTACGGGGCTTCGGCCATACTTATCAGACATTTTTCCAGCGATAAATCGAGATAACAAAGATGAAATCGTAAAAACTATAAAAAACAAACCTTTGTTCACAATTCCCAAATGTTCACTCCAGTCAGGAATTAAGGTCAGTATTACCCCAAAGGACAAGTACGACAAAAAAGTCATGAATGCAGGAGCCAATACTTCAATGGCTATAATTTCTTTTCTCGATATTTTAAGAATCGACAATTTGAAAGATCGCCTTTTATGAAGTGTTTCACTTAAACTAGCGATAAACAGCATTGAAACGATTGCCATTAAAGAAGAACTGTAAAAAAGAACATCAAACGAGTAATGTAATTTAATCAGACTGCCTACCGCTGGGCCAAGAGCCAGGCCTGTACTGAAAAATACACTTTGCAATCCAAGGGCTTCTCCCCACCTACTTGACGGAACAATATCGGCTACATAAGTTGCCAAAGCGGTAGGCGTAAACCCCGTAGAAAACCCATGAAACAATCTTAACAACAAAAAACCCGAAACCGTTCCGAGTATTGGATAAAGAAATCCACACACCAAACAAACGACCGCACCAACAATCATAACCTTTCTTCTTCCAATCGTATCGGTCAGTTTTCCACTAAATGGGCGAGAAAATCCAGCAGTCAAAGTAAACAAAGAAATTATCAACCCGATATATTCCGCACCTCCTAAACTGGTCAAGTAAGCTGGGAGTTCTGGAATCAGCATATTGTAGCTTGCTGAAAAGAACAACGAACCAAGGCAAATCAATCCAAAACGGACATTGTAAATCGGGCTACTCCCTTTTCGCATTTTTATTATTCATAATTTTATAGAATACAAATAAAGACATGCCATAAATCAATAAAAAGGACATTTGTCCGACCCAATAAAATGATAAGAACAAACAAAGAATTCTTAAACTACTTAGTTGGGTTTAACCGTCTCGAACCGAATAACGGAATTGCAGAAACTACCTTCGGCCCTACCGAAAGAATAATTGAGCAGAAACGCAACGTACATTCCGTTTTCATCATCAAAAGCGGAATTGCAAAGTGCTATTTGACCGAGGATACGGGCAAGGACTTCATTCAAGGCTTTTTTGGCGAAGGCCAAATATTCGGGGAACTGGAACTGTTGAACACCGATTTAAGTTTTTGTACTATCGAGGCCATAACAGAAATGGTATTGTTTAAAATTCCAAGTAGCCATTTTCACGATTTGCTCGAAAACAACAAAAAATTCAATCGTCAAATTCTAAAATTATTGGCTTCGAAAATCAGGTTCTCATCTTTACGGCATTCTTACCAACAATCTCACCCAAGTCTTAATAATCTTCTACGGCTAAAAGAGATGTTTCCCAAATTGAC
>QIJL01000126.1 GCA_003232435.1 Flavobacteriales bacterium
CTGATTTGACCTTATTTTAGGAATCGAAGCTAAACTTCGGGTCTTGCCTCAGGATCGGTTGAAAATTGCACAAAGAGAGGATTCATATAGTGCAATTAAATATTTTAATAGTTATATGGACTTGAGGTGACTTGTTTTCTTAGTGACACTATATAGTGCCTGTAAGAAAAGGCGAAAAATCATTAACTGAGCGAACTGGGGGACATTTTTTCATAAAAATATTATTCGAATTTTTTTTGTTAAATTCCTCAAAACAGCTTAAATTGAGGTCTAAACGGGGACTACCTGCAATATTTCACAAAATATTCAAAATATTCGATTCTATGCGTGAAGGATTCAACCATCAAATCAAATTAGGCTGCACCCCTATCAATGAAATAGAAATCCCATCAAAAACCAGAAGCCATGTTGCGACCCTGATGGCTGGTATCCAATACATTTACACCTCATCGGAATGGCGAAGTAAAATAGGGGGGGTGGTAGAAAATCATGTATTAAAGGGCAAAAAAAATACTGGTCGAGCAGGCATGGGTCTTTGGGAGATGTTTGTACTTGGCCAGGTTCGCTTATGCATGAATACCTCTTATGACGAATTGCACCACATGGCCAACCACGACACCATGATCAGAGGTATCATGGGGGTATTACCCACAGACTATTCCCTTGGGGAGCAATATGAATACCAAAACATCTATGACAATGTGAAACTTTTGGATGATAATGTACTCAGGGAAATCAACGACATGATTGTAAAAGTTGGTCATGAAGTGTTTAAAAAAAAAGAAAAGGATGCTTTACGCTTAAAAACCGATAGTTACGTTGTTGAAACCAATACGCATTTTCCTACTGATTACAACCTACTTTGGGATAGTGCCCGTAAATGTATTGATTCAGCCATTTTCTTACGAAAGAATGCAGGACTGATAGGTTGGAGAAAGGCTTCTGACTGGCGTAAATCCCTCAAAGGCCTGATGCGTTCGGTTGGCAAGGTTAGTGCATCAGGAGGCAAAAACAAGGCTGACCGCTTGAAAAGTATAGCAACTCAATACCTGTCCAAAGCCGGTAAACTGGCAGAAAAAGTAAATGATGTACTTGAAAGCTTCATGCCAGAAAAAGAACTTCATTTTCTGGTAATGATCGAAATGGAATATTACTTGAAGATGCTCAACAAACACATTGACTTGGTGAAGAGACGCTTATTGAAAGGGGAAACTATTCCGCATGATGAAAAATTATTTTCCATTTTTGAGACCTACACCGAATGGATAGCTAAAGGCAAGATGCGTCCCAATGTAGAAATCGGCAAGAAGCTATTTGTGACCACCGACCAATTCAACCTAATTGTGGACTATCAGATAGGAGAACGTCAATCAGATAATCAACTCACCTTGGAAATTACAGATCGGCTTTTAATGAAATATCATATCATGAGTTTGAGCGTAGACAAAGGTTTTTCAGACATGAAAGACAAGCTCCTTTTAGAAGCCTTCATCCCCGAAGTGATCATGCCCAAGAAGGGAAAGCGAACAGGGAAGGAAAAAGAATTAGAAAGCAGTCCGGCATTTAAAAAGCTTAAGAACAAGCACTCCGCTATAGAATCCAACATTAATGAGTTAGAGCACAGAGGTTTGGATCGGTGTCCGGATCGCACCCGCAGAAACTTTAATCGTTACATCGGCATGGGTGTTACCGCCTACAACCTCCATAAAATAGGCAGCAAAATACTCCAAGAAAGAAGAGATCAGGAAAAGGAGGAAAGGCTCAGGGAAAAAGAAAAGAAACTTGCTCTGGCAGCCTAAAAACTCCTACAAAAACTTTTAGCAAGGTTTTCAGGATAGCTACGCCCTATTGGTGGTTATTTGGCCTGATTTGACCTTATTTTAGGAATCGAAGCTAAACTTCGGGTCTTGCCTCAGGATCGGTTGAAAATTGCACAAAGAGAGGATTCATATAGT
>QIJL01000440.1 GCA_003232435.1 Flavobacteriales bacterium
TATTTTGCCCAAGATAGAATCGTACACGAAACACTGGTCGTTAATGGTAAATCAGATAACCTGAAGAATCGACTTATTCATTATTCATATAAGAACTACGATGACTATAAGGGTAAGATGATCAAGTACGGAAAAATGAAGGCCCTTGAAGAATCAGAGAAAAGTTATATGCCGAATGCCTATCATTTTATACTACGCCCGACATACAAGTTCATGCATCATTACATTTTTCGCCTCGGCATCTTAGATGGAAAAAAAGGAATGATTATTTGCTATCTCAATGCATTGGGGGTCTATTCTAGGTACAAAGAGCTAAAGCACCTTAAAACTCGGCAAAATTCGATTTCAACATCATAGATCACCCGACATTTTAACGGTTCCATTCCAGATTGATTGAAAACACCTACAAAATCAGGATACGGGTATAATTTTTTTGTTTTTTTTTAGTTATAAGATATGTAATGGCCCCAATCCATAAAAATAAGAGTAAGCTTACAGCTTTAATTATAACCTATAACGAAATCGGTTATATCGAGCATTGCATTGATTCTATGGCCTTTGCAGATGAAATCATCGTTGTGGATTCATATAGTGACGATGGCACCTATGAGTATTTATTGGATCATCCGAAAGTAAAAGTGATTCAAAGAACTTTCGAAAATTTCACAGACCAAAAATCATTTGCGCTATCTCAGGCTTCAAACGATTGGATACTTTTTAATGATGCCGACGAAGTAGTAACCGACAAACTTCGTAACGAGATTCAAGGTGTACTTGGATCCAAAAATTCACATAGTGCATATTGGTTCTATAAAAAATTCATGTTCGAAAACAGTTCATTGAATTTTTGCGCTTGGCGAACCGACAAGAATTATCGTCTTTTTAGAAAATCAAAGGTCAAATTCTCTTCGAAAAGAATTGTTCACGAAACTTTGGAAGTTGATGGTACAACAGGAATCTTCAAAGAAAAGTTAATTCACTATTCTTACAAAAATTATCAAGACTATAAAGAAAAGATGCTTTCATATGGCCGATTCAAAGCCAAAGAAGCCTTTATGAAAGAGAAGCGATTTTCATACTTAAAGTTGCTTCTGAAACCAATTTGGAAATTCTCATATCATTTTATAGTCCGTTTAGGTTTTCTAGATACAAGAAAGGGGCTGATAGTAAGTTATCTTTCCGCCTTAGGCGAAATCGAACGTTATCTCGAACTTAGAAGGTTACAATCGAGCCCCAGAACAGTTTTTGCGTACAAACCTGCCAAAGCCTAGTGTCTTGTCACTCCTCAAATGACGCAACTCCGCCAGTTGGCGGATTCTTTTTCGTTTTTGTTCATCATAAAAAGACGCCGTCCGCCTTAGGCGGATGCTTACTTTTTATCATTTCGCAAAATTCAAAAAATAACTGCGACTTATCCACCATTTGAGGCATGACACGACACTAGTGTCAAGTCAAGCTGAAATGTCGTTTCTCATTTACTTGCAACAATTTTATCATTAAGTACGGTCTTTTGATATTCTCAGGTATCTTTGCCCCATTGTAGTCAATAACCTCGGGGCAAGCCCACGAGGCATGAAAAAGGAAAATACTTTAATCATTTCGATGCAAGCATCGGGGAATTAAACCCACTGGTGGGACTAAAAAAATTCTTTTCAAAAGCCAATCGATGACGACCGCATCTTGTGACGTTTCAATTATCATCATCAATTATAATTCTTCGGAATACACCTTGAAGTGCGTCGAAAAGGTTTTGGAAAAAACTTCCGAAAAACTGGACTACGAGATTCTCGTCGTCGATAATGCCTCTCTAAAAGAAGATTTCGACACCTTGAAATCTTCACTTTTGCATTTGAATTCAGATAGGGTTACGCTACATCGCAGTCGTATCAACACAGGTTTTGGCGGTGGAAATATGCATGGTGTCCAACATGCCAGAGGTGAATACTATCTTT
>QIJL01000398.1 GCA_003232435.1 Flavobacteriales bacterium
TAAATTTTACATCGTAACTGTTCAGCCGAAATGATTCTTAACCCCATAGGGATACATTGATTAACGAATAAACAAGTTTGATGTGAAAAAAAAGTTTAGGAGTAAGGTGAAATAGTTATGAGTTATAAGTTTATGGTTTGAGTTATTTTGACTACTGACTACTGACTACTGACTACTGACTACTGACTCATTAAAGTATTAACGCATTAAAACATTAAACAACACTTCGGCCGAACAGTTACTTTACATCTTATAATTTTCATTACATTATCCAAAAGCAAGGTGTCTTATTTTAAAAACCTTTTAAACTTAACAATAGCAAGGCTTTAAATAGCTTTAAATAGATCTGGATAATTTTAATCGGACAACAATAAAAAAATATATATGATACTCATTGTTGATAGCGGAGCCACAAAATCCGACTGGATAGCTCTTGATGAAAAAGGGGAGCAACTTTTTTTGACCCAGACACTTGGGCTTAGCCCTGAGGTGCTCACAAGGGAGGTAATTGAAGATCGGCTAGCTAACAATTTTGAGCTTTCAAAGAATAAGGAAAAAGTCACACGGCTTCATTTTTACGGAGCCGGTTGTGGCACCGATAGGATGAAGAAATTTCTTCGTGAAATTTTTGCCGATTTTTTCCCGAATGCTAAAGCTGAAGTAAAAGAAGACACCTACGCGGCAATTTTCTCTACAACAAAAATTGGTCATCAGGGTATCGTATGCATTCTAGGTACAGGATCGAATTGCAGCTATTACGATGGTCATCAGCTCTTTCAAAAAGTCACTTCATTAGGTTATATACCGATGGATGATGGTAGTGGTAATTTCTTCGGAAGGAAGTTGATACGGGACTATTACTTTCACAAAATGCCTCAGGATCTTAGTATTAAATTCGCCAAAGGGTATGATTTGGATGCCGACGTTATCAAAGAGAATCTTTACAAACAGCCTAATCCGAATACTTACTTGGCAACATTTGCTAGATTCTTGATTGAGAACAAGGACCATCCGTATAGCAAAGGGGTTATTGATAAGGGCTTTCAGCAATTTGTGAATAACTACATCATGCAATTCGAATTGGCCACAAAAGTGCCCATCAATTTTGTGGGGAGTATTGCGCATTATCTTCGAGAAGAACTTGTTGCCGTTTTAAAGCGCAATGATCTTATTGTCGGGGTTATCCGTCAACGACCTATTGAAGGCTTGGTGGAATTTCATAGAGAGACACTTTAAGGAGCTGACAGTGCACAGTGGCAGTAGGCGGGAAGAAGTTCTCGGTTTTCAGTTACTGTTCGGCCGAAGTGCTTCCCGCCCTTTGTCATTCCGAACGAAGTGAGGAATCCCTTGGGAGTGTTGACACTACCTTTCACCTGTATCGAACAGCAAACAGGGGCCTTCTTGCCAATACTTCGGCTTCGCTCAGCACAAGTACTTCGGCAGGTGCTATATTGATCCTTTCGGCTTTAGCCTGTCTTGAGCGTAGCCGAAATGCTCAAGACAGGCTAAAGCCGAAATGCTCAGTACAAGTACCGGCATCGGCCATCAATTCCAAAACGGTACCCGAACAAGCATACCTGCCCGACTTCGTCATTCAGGCGGGCCTGCCTGTATCGGCAGGGATTCCTCGTGCCTCCGAATGACAAGAGAGGGGCTGAATAGTTACAAAATAGTATAAACTTCTTTTAAATTATTGATAATATGCAAGTTACGTTCATTTTGGCCTCGTGACGATTTGAATCGTGAATTTTTAGCCCCTGCTCCAAATCGCAGTATCGACCAGGCCCGATTTTCGCAAAACCTTTAAAAACAGCTAGTTGAGAAAGTCTTACGTCTTATGTCTTGTAGCGAAGCGGTCTTTTGTCTTTTTAGTGGACATTATTGAATCATACTGTAAACCGCAACTGCCTACTGCCAACTATCTAACCGCGATCATCGAAATTTCAACATTTACGAATTTTGGTAAATTGGCTACTTCAAAGGTTTCACGGGCGGGAGCGGTTTCTTCATTAAAATAGGATGCGTAAACCTTGTTGACTTTAGAGAACAGGTTCATATCGCTAAGAAAAATCGAAGTTTTGACCACGTTTTCAAAAGCCATATCGGCTTCAGAAAGAATTGCCTTAAGATTCTCCATTGACTGTTCGGTTTCTTTTGATATGTCTCCCTCCACTAAATCTCCGGTATTTGGATCAATAGC
>QIJL01000062.1 GCA_003232435.1 Flavobacteriales bacterium
AGCCTCCTCTGTGGTTGCCCGGATCGCATGTAAGTACAAGAGATTTTGGGCATACCACAAGGGCACAATGACCACAGAGAGGAGGCTGTCGCAAAAGGTAGGAAACGAATTGAAAAAGAAGCGTGGTTATGATCTTCTAATATAATGAAAAAGCACATTATACCCAATCCGCAAATTGATTGGCTACAGCCCTCGATAGGGAAAAAAGAAAGAAAGCCATCGCTCAAAGGTTTTAACCATCCTTCAGCTCAACATATTTTCTTTGGTGATAGAAAATTAGATGACCATCTAAAATTAGTAGGAAATTTAGCGCCTCTAGTTATTCTTTCAACCCTTAAAAAAATTGATTTCAGCGACTTCGAAGCGCAATACAATATGAAAGGAAGAGCGCCTTATCATCCACGGCTCATTCTTGGATTGGTGCTTTACGGAATCCTGAAAGGACAATCCTCGTTGAGAGAATTGGAGGTTTTAGCCGGTTGTGATTTAGGCGCGATTTGGATCACCGGTGGTATAATCCCTGATCATGCAACGATTGGGAGATTTATTCAACGCCATGCAGACCTTATCTGCGTGTCGTTTTTTGAAGCACTAACCACAGAGATATTGGGCCAACTTGGTCAAAAAAATAATGTTTGGTCCGGGGACGGGACCGTTATTGAATCGGCGGCAAATCGATTTAAGACCTTAAAAATGGAAGTGGCACAGCAGCAACTCCATGCTCAACGCGAGTCTGTGGAAAAAGAAGAAGCCGACCCGAAAAAAAAAACATCAAAATACGATAATGAAACGCTAGAAAAGGCGATTATGATAGGGCGGGAACGAGAAAAACATCGGAAGAAAATGGGATATAGAGGTCACGCATTACAAATTTCTCTAACCGATCCCCAAGCCGCAATTATTCCAGATAAGCGTAAGAAATTTGTGCCAGCATATGTCACCTCGATCCTCAGCAGCCAACGCATCATCATCGCTGCGGCGGTCCATCCTATGAGTGAAAATCGAGTCGTGGACGAGCTTTTCAAACAAGGCAAACGTACAACCCAACAGAATAAAGCAACGGTTTTGATGGACAAAGGATATCATAGTATTCAAGTAGCCAAGAGCGCCCACGATTCGGATTTGCTTCTTTTAAGTCCACGTACCCGAGTAAGAACGCGCTATTTTTCAAAGACACTTCATTTTACTCGGCTCCAAAAGGGAACGGGTTATAGATGCCCGAACGGAAAACTTTTAAAACGCGGTCATAAAAAATGTTCCAAAGGAAGAGCAAGCGTCGTTTTTACCGCGAAGATGAAAGACTGTCAAAACTGTCCGCTGAGAGGTAAATGTACCTCTGCGAAACGGCGCTCGATTCATGAATCTGTTGATGAAGAAATTTTGATCGCTTTGAGAGGCCGGATGGAAGTCAAAGAAAATCAAGACTTGTATAAAAAACGAAGCGGAGATGTGGAGCCCGTTTTCGCTTCTATAAAGGACCAACAAAAACTACGGCGCTTTCACCGCAAAGGGCTTAAGTCGGTGAAAACAGAGTTTGTGCTTCACGCCTGCGCCCACAATCTAGGTCGGCTAATGAGGGTATTTCTTCGTATTTTGATGCATATAACGATGATAAATGATGCTATGCTCCAAAGTTTACAAAATACACGCGTTAAATTTTTGGCTCCATGTGAAAACACTCATAATTTTGGAATCCACTCGCTGATTGAGATTAAACAATATTCACTGATTTACTTTTCAAAGCGACAGCCTCCTCTGTGGTTGCCCGGATCGCATGTAAGTACAAGAGATTCTGGGCATACCACAAGGGCACAATGACCACAGAGGGTTACCCCTACAATTCAAAGAGTCATAATTTCTGTCTCAAGGTACTAGCCCTCCTTCGCCTATAAAAGAAATCAGTCCTACCCTTCTCGATTCTACAAAGGTCCAATAT
>QIJL01000621.1 GCA_003232435.1 Flavobacteriales bacterium
AACAATAGTACAGTACATCAATAAGACAATATTCGACAGGAATATCAACAATATAAAAATCAGCATTATTTGAAATGCACAACGGGTTAATTTTATATGATTGATTTTGAGAAGGTTGCCTAGCAGAAATTAGTCAAAAGTGGGCTTTCTCGATTTTCGCTTGGTGGCGACCCATCCGAAGGAAAGATTAAGTAATCCACCGTAGCCATTAAAAACTCCATCACCTCTATAATATCCCGCTCCCAATTCCACATTGAAATTAAAACCCTTGGGATAGGTACGTTGAAAGCCGTAAACGCCGCCATAGAAGGCAAGGCCAAAATCTTTGGGGCCATCAAGGTTGTTCGAAATCTGTAAGGGACCCCAGAAAATGCTTCGAGCGGCTGAAACATAATTCCCGGAGTTTCCAGAAACATTCTTTCTCATGTCGATCCTTCTTTTAAAATTATGATAATACCTAAGCCTTGTATGCCATGCAAATCCGAAAGTATATCCCTCTTGATATGTGGCAATAGCAGGGCCAAAACTAGTTGAAGCACTTACGTCTTTAAAAAGACCCAATTCGTAGCTTAGGCCCGGGCCAAAAAGGTTCAATTTAAATTGATGTCGTTCCAAATTGATAAGTCCAGAACCCTTTTCGTTGATTTTGCGTATTTGTCCGTTTACCAAAAACGGAGCTGAAAAGAGGAAACATAGAAGTAATTTCTTAGTCATGGTTTTTGATTTACTTTTCTAAAACTAAAAAGTAACATCGTGTTAAGTACTATCTTTATGCAAAATTTAAGATATGGACCTTACCAAGATCCCTCAACTAAAATATGCCGACGGAGATAATTTTTTTCTACTCTCGGGTCCATGCGCCATTGAAGGAGAGGAAATGGCATTGCGCATCGCCGAAAAAATTGTATCGGTTACCGATAAGCTGCAAATACCCTATATTTTCAAGGGAAGTTTTAAGAAAGCCAACCGTAGCAGAGCGGATTCTTTTACGGGAATCGGTGATGAAAAAGCATTGAAAATACTCCGAAAAGTTTCGGAAACATTTCAAGTACCTACCGTTACCGACATTCATCAAGAATCAGATGCCGAAATGGCCGCCGAGTATGTAGATGTGCTTCAGATTCCCGCCTTTTTGGTACGCCAGACCGACTTGGTCGTTGCGGCGGCAAAAACCGGTAAAGTGGTCAACCTCAAAAAAGGTCAGTTCATGAGTCCCGAAAGTATGAAACATGCCGTGACCAAAGTGACCGATTCGGGCAACGAGCAAGTTTGGATTACTGATCGAGGTACCATGTTCGGTTATCAAGATATGGTGGTCGATTTCAGGGGAATTCCCACAATGAAACAATTCGCTCCCGTGGTTTTAGATGTTACCCATTCTTTACAACAACCCAATCAGGCTTCGGGCGTGACCGGGGGTCGCCCCACACTTATAAATACCATTGCCCGTGCCGGAATCGCGGCCGGTATTGATGGTATCTTCATGGAAACCCATTTTGATCCGGCGAATGCTAAAAGTGACGGGGCGAATATGCTGCATTTAGATGATCTTGAGCGATTGTTGATGAATTTGACCAAACTAAGAGAAACGGTAAATACACTATCATAATGAAAACCACTATTCGTTTGGTCGTCTTCATGACAATATTGATTCTTTTCACTGCATGTAGTTCAAAAGAAAAAGAGGAGCAAAAAGTCAAAAAAAGACCCAACATCGTCTTTATCATGGCCGACGATCATGCCTATCAGGCAATCAGTGCCTACAACGACAAATTGATCCAGACCCCCAATATCGATCGTATCGCCAAAGAGGGAATGCTTTTTACCAATGCGACGGTGACCAATTCGATCTGTGCGCCCTCTCGGGCCGTGATCCTTACCGGGAAGCATTCACATCTCAATGGCAAAATAGACAACCTTTCCCCTTTTGACAC
>QIJL01000192.1 GCA_003232435.1 Flavobacteriales bacterium
ATTCCTCCATATGAGATACGCAGTAAGCATACACGCCAGGACAAACGATGAGCCCCAGGACATGATTGCAGCATCTGGGGCATGTGCCCACGCATTTTTCGTTTTGCCCCAGACTAGGACGAAAAAAAAAGCTGTTTTCCTGATAGAATTCAATTTCATTAGAATTGTCAACAGCCATATAAATGGGAAGAAAACATCGTCATGGAGTCACTGCTGAGCCTGTTAAAAATGTCCGGAACGGTCTTTCTTTGAAAGACCCAACAGTCTAAATCTTGGGTGAACAACCAGAACCAGTGTTGCCCCAAATTCGGTCATCGCGCCATGAAAACCGACTTGCTCAGTACGGCTCACATAACCATAATGAAGTCGCGGATTTCACCATCAACGCGCGTGAGCTGCACGGTCATTTTATCCCCGACCAGTTCTTGAAATCGATATCGTCGGCTTCGCTCACAAGGTCGAGCGTATAGACAGACGGTCGACCTAATTGCTCTTCTCAATTCACCGACCGCAAAAGCAGCGTATTCTCAGGCAAAGGTGTCATAATACGAAGTGTACGATTTTCTTGTATTCTAGGCATTACGAAACTCTCACAGTGCTCTGTAAGGGACCAGAGTCAGCTTGTTCTAGCACATTAAGTCGATTTTTGAAAGAGAGGGATCTCTCCCATCCGTTTGAACGACTCACCTTCAATCGGCATAGAGTCCGTCATTCATCGACCTTCAGGCTCATGTAAACAAACCCTGGAATCACTAACGATCACTTCTTTTTTTTTCAGTTTTAAAATAGGCCTTCATTTTTCTTGCCAGTGTAAAATAGACTAAGATCACAACAAAGATGTAGACTAGTGTCGCAAGTATTCTCAGGGTTACATTCCCATCGTATTCGCCTATTTTTATAAGTCCATATATTACCAAGGCGCAATAAAGCAGACCCAGCAATTCGTCCAGGAAAGTAAGTTTTAAAAAGGTGTGAATGATTGTTCTGAAGAGCATCTGGGCTCCTTTTTCACCGTTAAGGTAACGGATATTTTGCAGAGATCTTTTGTTGGAACACCTTGAGATTATCTTCGGCAAGCACAACGGCGTCTGTGTATTTCTTGAGTGGTTTTTCCAAAAGAAAGTACAGGAGCTGCAAATTACCGCTTCAAGAGGTTTTAGGGAATGTATTGCGAGTTAAATCGTCCTGTTTCTAAGTAAATTTATTGAAAAAACAAAGTATCAACCTGACTTTTTCCCCTTTGTTTCTTTAAAATAGTTTTTAATCCTTTTTAAAAGTCCAAAATAAGTAAGTGTCACCGCCAAAATATAGACAATTATGACAAGGACACGGAGAACTTCACCTTTGTTGTGCTCTGAAATCAGGAAAATACCATATAGAGCAAAGGCCCAATAAAGAAAACCGAGGATCTCATCTAACAAGGTCACTTTCGACAGGATGTAGACAACACGTTTTAACCGCATCTCGCGTTCCTTTTCGGCTATCTATGATCATCAGACTGCAGTTGATATTTTTTATTGATCGCAGTTTGGAAAGCTGTGAGGTTTTGTTCTGCAAACACAATCGCACCAAGGTATTTTTTCAAAGGTTTTTCCAAGAGAAAATACATTAATTGTAAATTGCCATTTCTTCGTAAAACTTTGTATAGATTTGGACTTTTTGACTTCAATCTCAATGACGCATGTGAAGACCGCTGTAATAAACCTTGCATCATCAGCAGGCCAATAGGAGTTCCGATTCCGCTTGCTGACGCTCCCGCAGAAACACCAAGACGCCTAGCCATTTGTTTGTAGGCTGAGGTAGCGGCTATGCCCATTGCAATTCTCATTGCAACCGCAGAAGCGGAACGTGTCAACCTCATATGGACAGTTATTAAAAAAGTTAAGTTCTATTTGTCTCGAACATAACCTGCGGCAGTGAGTGTGGGGAAA
>QIJL01000503.1 GCA_003232435.1 Flavobacteriales bacterium
AAGTTGCGATTTTCTTGCTTCCAAAACTGTTGTAATTACAATTGTAATCTGTTGATAATCAGTATTAGTTTTCAACCCTTGATTCGCATTAGTAAGTAATAAGTAGGCAGTAATAAGTAAAATACTGAATACTGCTCACTTGCCGGAAATATGTAGAATCAGCCAACTGGCGGACATGGTTTTAACTAACTAACGATCGAGACCAATAAATGCCCCCGACTCGGACAAAAGGTCGGAGCCATCTCCCCTCACCTGAGGGGGGGAGCACTTTCTAAAAATTTCCTTAGAATTTAATCGGACTCTACCTCGATGATTTTTTCCTTCTTTTTGGCACTCTTAAAGACGTAGGTATAGAACCACATAATGGTAAAAGTCGGTAGCACATCGAGACCTGGCATCAATTCTTCAATAAAAGTAATCGCTCCCGCAGTCTGCCCGGCCCTTCCTTTATACATGCGGGTCATCGCCCAAGCCGAAATCGGCGCCCAGATAATATCGGAAAATGCCCCGATACCGGGTATTAAATAAGAAGCCATTCCGAGCGCATCGAGAAGCAGCCCTAAAAATAGGTTTCGCTTTTTGTTATCTTGTTCTTCCGACATAATACTAAAGTTAGTGTTCATGTCAAAGGGAAGCAAATAAAGTGCCAAAAATTTGGTAGTCTGTAGTTTGTAGTCGGTGGTCAAAAAATTCTAGATAAACCCATCAACAAATAAACTTTTTTGTGAACTTGAACTTTTCTACGAAAGATTCGAACTGATCAACTTCAAGAACTCATTGCGGGTCTCTATTTTTTCGAACTGTCCGCGAAAACCTGAAGTGGTCGTAACCGAATTTTGCTTTTGTACCCCGCGCATCATCATACACATGTGCGCTGCCTCGATAACTACAGCAACTCCCTTGGGTTTCAATGTATTGTTTATACATTCCAAAATATCATGGGTCAATCTTTCTTGAACCTGAAGTCTACGCGCAAAAACATCGATGACCCTGGGAATTTTGCTCAGACCGACAATATGGCCGTTGGGAATGTAGGCCACATGTGCTTTTCCGAAAAAGGGCAGCATATGATGCTCGCACAAAGAATAGATCTCGATATCCTTTATGATGACCATATCGTCATAATCTTCTTTGAACATCGCCCCCTTTAAGATTTCCACAGGATCTTGCTTGTAGCCCTGGGTCAAAAACAACATGGCCTTGGCCGCGCGCTCAGGAGTCTTTGTCAAACCTTCTCGTGTAACGTCTTCGCCTATTTCATCGATGATTTTTGAAAAGCGGTCTTTGATTTCATTGGTGATTTCGATATTGTATTCCTCCAAATTCCTGTATGGCGACATTTTAATGATTTGAATGTAGTCTGCCAAGGTAGGGCATAAATCGGAAAATAAAAAGAAAGGGGTCAAGCCACGCACGCCTGACGGGCAGGTTTGAAGAACGCCTCGAATCTTTTCGGTCATAATGCCTGTCAAAAAGTTATTCCACAGACCTACCTGCCGGCGAGGCAGGGATTCACAGAGGGTCACAAAGTCGCACGGAGCGACCATTTATAGCCTAATCATGGCTAATTCAAAGAGCATGGCCCATTCAAGGGGCTCATCTTTGAATACGATTTTTGATTTACGATTTCGGGCTTCGCACGTTCCAAAAGTCTTCCGATTTTAAAACCCCTTGTGCAGAGCGAAGTCGAAGTATTGTAAACATCTGTAAAACCACTACTTTATAAGTCTTAGGGCATAATTTTCGGGGGATGGCTAATGAAGCCTTTAAGGTTTTGCCATGTCTGGCACTTTGCTTACTTTCAAATTCTTAAATCTCCATGGATGATCAAAGCTTCAAACATTCAAAAATTTTATGGGAACCTACAAGTTCTAAAGGGCGTCGACCTTCATATCAAAGCTGGGGAAATCGTTTC
>QIJL01000308.1 GCA_003232435.1 Flavobacteriales bacterium
CATGGGAGGAGTCGCATAGTGGTCTAGTGCACCGGTCTTGAAAACCGGAGTGTCGAAAGGCACCGTGGGTTCGAATCCCACCTCCTCCGCAGATTGAAACTTCTTGTTCTGAAAGGACGGAAGACGACCGCGCCGAAGGCGCGGGAGAAGAAGAAAAGGGCAAAGACAAATTTTGTTTTTATGGACGGCGGAACGGAGTGGAACCGTTAGCACGGGTTAGTGTTCACTTATTCGCATTACCACGCGCTCCGCGCATAAGATATTGTTGCAGACCACCACACGCTCGGTGCATTGCTTCGCTTATAGTGATATATCACATCAACACCACTAAACACAATGAAGTGATAAACTAGGCGTACACAGTGATTTTATGAAAAAACTTCGAAAAACTAAGAGATTGTCTCAATGAGATATCCGCCACACGAGCGGAATTGATAGAGCGTATATTAGTAACCTTGAAGCTGGTAAGCAGAATCCAACTCTTGAGACAATCGCTAAGATTGCTGAGGCGTTAGAGGTTAATAGTAGCGAGCTTTTGAAATAATCATGGAAAAATTCAAACAACCAGAAAAAAATGAAGGTGCAAGAAATGTCGAACAAGATCGATTGGCTTTTATTGAGGCAATAAAGAATATTGAAATCGGCGAGATAGATACTGAATTTGATGAAAAGAGTGTAGAAAGTTTAGTTTCTGAACTTGGTAAAGCCAAATTGCTACTTCTTGGGGAAACTCACGGCGTAAAGGAAAATGCTGATATTATCTATACTCTTTTTAAGAAATTCGGCTTTAAAAAATTAGCGTTGGAATGGAATAATGAATTACAAGACACTGCCGAGAATTTTTTGCAAACGGGAGAATTAGATTTTGCAGCTATAAAAGACAGTCCTGATGGAAGAATCACCGCTGGACATTTTGCGCTTCTCAAGAAATTGCAAGACGATGGTTTACTTGAAACACTTGTATGTTTTGATGGCGAAATGCCTTCTGACGGTTGGGATACGCGAGATGCAGGTATGGCAAAAAAAATTATCACTAATCTCGGCGACAGCACAATGCTTGTTGTTGCAGGAAATTTGCATACGCAAATTGAGCCGATTACTTTTGATGATGAAAAAGAAAAACAGCATCCGATGGGCGAAAATATAAAAAAACAAATTCCCGATGTGCCATCTGGAAAAATAAAGTATCTCACAGGACAATTCCACAATTACGGCACGAAAGATTTTAGAAAAAAACCCGAAGGAATTGAATTACCGAAGGCAAGATTCTATAAATCCGATGACGGCATTTACTCATTCGAGTTGCCAGAAGCTAACATTGCGGTTGTTCCAAACCCGAGTGAAGTTTTGCCTGATACGGAAGAAAAATAATCGAAAACAATAAAATCTATTTTAAGTAGCATAATGACAACCGAAGAATATAGCAGGAACGACGAAAATAAAACCATAAAATTTCCTTTCATTTTTCTTGCGGCTTCTCCGCCTTTTAAATGGATTGGTAAGGAAATTTTTGGTTTTGGTTCGTGACCAGAGGGAGCGCGAGGCGTGCAGTATTCGCTTCACCATAAACCCGAATGCGTATGCGAAAGTAAAGAATCACCACGCGCTCGGCGCATTGCAAGTTAATCAAAATCCTGCGGATTTTGCTCATACATTGTTCGAACTTCGTCCAAGAAACACCGCAAATTTTCACTTTTGCCCGAAACGGCAGAATGTGGAGTGTCGCAAAGCGACACGGAATGCCAAGAACGCGCTACGCGTCAAGGTTTTTTCAAGCCCACGGTGAGCGCGTGCTCGACGAACCGAAACCAAAAATTCTTAGTTCTGACCGAGCGAGGTACGAACGTGACCGAGATGCTTCCCATTCGAGTTCAAGGAACACCCTGATTTCTCAAAACGGACCACTAGCTT
>QIJL01000512.1 GCA_003232435.1 Flavobacteriales bacterium
CCGATAAAGGGTTACTCAAACTCATCGGTCGCTATCTGCGAGCGGGAGTATTGATCGAGGGGAAACTCTGTCCAACACCGGAGGGTGTCCCGCAAGGGGGACTTCCATATTTAATCTAAAGGCCATTTCCTCATTCATAATTCGGCAACACTGTCGTACGCCCACCAACAACTTCCTGTGCCTGGGCCCATATATCTATATTTAGTTAAATCAATTTCAAATTTTCCTTCACATGCAAACCCATATTTAAGAGCGCCCTTGAGATCAGACCACCAAGCCTGAAGAACCCGGTCTTTAGCCCACCTCGGAGGGTCAGGGAACGTCATAATGTACTTGTATTTAAAACTCTCTTTTCCAAAAGGATTGTCTCTTGTATTACTTGCAAGTATCTTTAAATCAACAATATTTACTTTTCCCTTACCCAGAAAAATACAGTCGCGTGTCGGGTCGATAATTTGCTGGTATTCAGGAGCCAGCCTGTAGACTGTACCGTTAAAATATTTTCCAGCATCCTTTCTTTCGCCTTCAATCCCGGTTTGTGTATGTGATACCAATAGACCGGAACTGACTAAGCGCTCTAGATATAGTTTCGTAGTCGTTTCTATATCATCCCTTTTCGAACGGACTTTATTATCAAATATGACAACGCTGTATTTAATGCTGCGGCCAAGTATTTTATCGACCTTTACACCATTGGAACTTTCACCGGGGAGACTAATACAGCTCCAGGCAGGGTTGAGATGTTCCTGAAATGAGAATGTCTTGACCATGGCTTCTCTTTTAGTCACCGGTTCATCCCTGCTGAAATAATGTTCAGATCTCCCAAATCCTGAATCTTTCATACGAGCAACTTGTGACGGTGAAAGATACTCTTTCCATTGGCCCTGGCTATACTCCATGAAAATCTTTCGTTCATAACCGTTAACGAGCTTGTTAATCAGGGGAAAAGCCTTACGTACTTCAGAATTGTTGGCCCATTCTGGAAGTTTTAGTTCTTTTGGGAAACCTGCTTTTACAACCACTTGATAGGCCTTTTCTTTTTTACCGCGGCCAATTGGGACTTCAATGTTTTTTACGTTTACCACTGCAAGATGCCTGGCTCTTCCAAGGTAAAAACATGGTTTACCTTTATTACTCTTAATTGACGCTGCCCAACCCTTTATAGTTAGTCGGTACCGGTCTAATATTTGTAATTCTGATGCCAGTTTGATAGAAACCCTTTTCTTTTCCAGTAGTTCTACAGCAACCAGAGCATCCAGCTTGGTAATATCAGCCTTTATTCTCGCAGATACTTCTTCACCAATGGGTACATCAATTACCCACTTGAATGCCCTTTGAGATCTTTTCACCCCCCGATTATGGGTAAAATGGTCCATACGAATACATTGCTTTTCCCCGACAAAATTCGATATTGAGCTTTCATAAGTAAATTTGGGCCTCAAATATTCATCCCTTTGTATTGCTTCCAAAATGGCCTCGTTCTGACTTTTTAAGCTGATATTTGATAAATCCTGCGCGTAAACACTCCCCCACACAAACATTAAAATAAGGACATATTTGTTCTGTATATACACCAGGTTTCAACTCCTAAAATTGTCTACTATCACGAGCTCCATTGATTGAATTCACTAGCAACAGCCTAACATTAACAATTTCCAGTCAATATCTGATATCCCCTCATGCCTTATAACGTTTAGTTGAGCCGCCGTTCTCCGAACAAAAAAATACTCGCCAGACCTTTAGGGTACAACCGCCAAAGTCTATCCCGGTCGGTTCGAACGCTTTGTTGGACAATGCCGCCGAACCCTCCCAGCGGATGCGTATTCTTTATATAGGAAATTTTGCGCCGGGTGCTGCGGTAATGGAATAATTGGGCACCACAAACCGGGCAATTCCTTTTCCGTTTCCTTTTCCGTTTCTCGGTGGGCTTGACGGTTTCACCGGGTGCCACGTTCAACTGTTTCCGAATCAGGTCGCGTTTGGCCCTGGCACCTGGCACATACAGGCCGTAGTAACGCACGTTATGTTGCCCTTTCACGGGAACGTGCCAGAGCACACGGTTGATGAAATCCTCCGTCTTCAGCGTCATGGTCTTTTCCTTGCCGTCTTGGTGGTCACGATAACGGAAACTTACACGCGATGCATCAGCCTCGATCAGACGATGGTCTTTAATCGGCCCGCCGTGAATGTAGCGGGACAGGTAGTTCACCACACCACTGCCGTGGCGGTAGGA
>QIJL01000645.1 GCA_003232435.1 Flavobacteriales bacterium
GATTGCGGCAATGGGCAAACTTGAAAATGCAATCGGCAAACAGGAAATAGACGCAACCGGACTTTCAGTTGCTCCGGGTTTTATAAATATGCTCAGTTGGGCCAATGTTTCATTGATCGAAGACGGTCGCTCACAGGGCGATATAAGACAGGGAGTGACTTTGGAAGTCTTAGGGGAGGGAAGCTCTATGGGTCCGTTGAACGATTCCATGAAAAAAAAGATGAAAGAGGGCCAGGGCGATATCAAATACGATATTCCTTGGACGACCCTAGGAGAATATTTGAATCATCTCGAAAAGAAGGGTATTTCCACCAATGTGGCATCCTTCATAGGTAACGCCACTTTGCGAACCCATACGATCGGTATCGAAAAAAGACGGAGGAAATGGAAGAGATGAAAGGTTTGCTTCGGAAAGGAATGGAAGAAGGTGCTGTTGGAATGTCCACTTCTTTAATCTATGTACCAAGCGGTCATGCCCAGACAGACGAGATTATCGAATTGGCAAAAGTAGTTTCTGAATATGACGGCATGTATATTTCACATATCCGCGATGAAGAAGGCGGCTTGCTCGAAGCGGTAAACGAATTGATCACTATTTCTGAAGAAGCAAAACTCCCAGCTGAAATTTACCATTTCAAGGCTTCAGGAAACGCCAATTGGCATTTATTGGATAGTGCGATTACATTGGTCGAGAATGCCAGAAAAAAAGGGCTTCCCATTACCGCCGACATGTATATGTACAATGCGAGTTCTACTGGATTGAATGTCGTGCTTCCCGCATGGGCAAAAGAAGGCGGACACTCCGCTACAATGAAGCTTATCGAGAATCCTGCACGGCGAAAAAAAATGATGGCTGAAATCGACTTTCATGTTCCGCCGGAAAAAATATTGTTGGTCGGTTTCCGAAATAAGGAAATGCGGAACCTTATCGGCAAGACATTGGCGGATGTAGCTACGGAAAGAAATAAATCCCCAAACGAAACCTTGGTCGATTTAATTTATGAGGATGATAGCAGGATTCAGGTCGTTTATTTTTCGATGTCGGAGGATAATATCAAAAAGAAACTAAAACTTCCTTACATGAGTATTTGTTCCGATGCCGGGTCGTATACCAACGAAGGTGTTTTTTTAGAGCAGAGTACACATCCGAGAGCATACGGATCTTTTGCAAGATTACTTGGGCATTTTGTTCGGGATGAAAAAATAATTTCTTTAGAGGAAGCCATTTACAAGTTGACGACCCTGCCTGCCACCAACTTAAAGTTAAAGAAAAGAGGTGCTTTGAAGGAAGGCCATTTTGCCGATGTCGTCATTTTTGATGCACACACTATCAGAGACAATGCAACGTTCGAAAAACCGCACCAATATGCCACGGGAATGCAACATGTTTTTGTGAATGGCGGCCATGTTCTGAAAGACGGGGAGCATACCGGAATATCTTCGGGCAGGTTTGTCAAAGGCCCCGGTTGGAAGAAGGCCCCCTAACCCCCAAAGGGGGAATGCTTACTCGTTCAAAAAATCAATACAAACAAAAATGATGAAAAAACGTTGGCTCCTCCCCTTATTTTCAAGGGGAGGTGGATTCCGACCTTTTCGGGAGGAAGACGGAGGGGTCTCTCGCAATGCAAAACATTAATTTCATATCTTATTCAAATAAAATTAAAGTCACATGAAATTTCTAACCCTATCAATCATTTTTATCCTATTTTGCTCATCCTGCAAAGCCCAAAACATAATTGCCAAAGGGGCAGAACTCACTTTAGTTTCCGAAGAATACGAATTCACCGAGGGCCCTGCCATGGACAAGAACGGCGATGTTTATTTTACCGATCAGCCCAATGATCGCATTGTAAAATGGAGTGCCTCAGATAACTCGGTTTCTGATTGGATGCAACCTTCCGGGCGATCAAACGGACTCTATTTTGATCATGACGGAAATCTTTTATCGTGCGCCGATGAAAAAAACGAATTATGGCGCATCGACATGGAAAAAAACGTAACGGTCCTTATCGACAATTATGAGGATAAGCTACTAGGTGGACCCAATGATCTTTGGGTGGATCCAGATGGAGGAATTTATTTCACAGATCCTTTGTATGACCGTCCATGGTGGAAACAAACGAAAAATAGAATTGAAGATCGCCGAGTTTATTATGCTACCCCTGATATAGGA
>QIJL01000259.1 GCA_003232435.1 Flavobacteriales bacterium
GAGATAAAATCGGGATTAATCCGTAATAACAAGGGAAATGAAGATGTTGAGTTTATCGAAAACATTCAAAAAATCTTTTCTTCCTTTTTTAACCTACCGGATATTAAAGTAGGCTTGACCGAATATAATGCCGATATGGATCAATTCGAAGCTTCCTATGGTTCGGAGGCCCATAGTTTTTTACTAGGAGATGATGAGGCTAAATCATGCCATAAAGCACTTTGCAAAGGATCATATCAAAAACTGCTAAAGGAGAATGAATATTTTACCATTTCCAACGTGGATAAGTATTATGAGATGTCCGGTGGAATATCCCCCTATAAAAACCTTAAGGAACAGGGTATAAAAAGTGCCATTTTAGCACCGATTTCCACTAATGGTAGACTATTGGGCGTACTTGAACTGGGGTCTCCAAAGGCAAATGAATTCAACAGCGTCAACGTCACGAAATTGGATGATATAATGCCTTTTATTGTGACTACAGTGCTGAAGGCCCAGGCGGAGTTTGAGAATGAGATAGACGCCATCATACAGAACGAGTGTACGACGATACATTCGTCGGTCCATTGGAAATTCGAACAAGAGGCCAAAAAGTTCTTGAAGTCCAGACTTGAAGACAAACAACCTTCATTCAGTGAAATAGTCTTTAAAGATATATACCCGCTCTATGGGCAAATAGACATCAAAGATTCTTCAAAGGCGCGAAATTCGGCTATTCAAAGCGATCTGATGATACAGCTTACCGAAATTACCAAGGTATTGGATGCGGCATGGAAAAAGAACAAGCTTCCCATTTATGAAGAACTGATTTTTAGGGTCAATAGCTATACAGATGATATTAAGGACGTTTTGTATACGAACAGTGAGCAGGCCATCGCTGACTTTGTGCATAGTGATATCAATCCGGTTTTCGAACACCTAAAAAATGTGGATGCCGGACTGAAGAAAAAGGTCGCTGCCTATGAAGCCATGATCGATGCGAATACACATTCCTATTATGATCATCGTAAGAATTATGACGAAAGCGTCATGAAGATCAATAAAAAACTGGCATCCGTAATCGACGAAAAGCAAGAAGCGGCACAAGAAATGTTTCCTCATTATTTTGAGCGTTATAAGACAGATGGCGTAGAACATAATATGTATATAGGCGGTACTATCGCCAACAATAAACTTTTTGATCCCTTGTACTTGAACAATCTTAGGTTGTGGCAACTTCAGGTAATGTGTGAAATGGAAAACACCCATTACAACCTAAAGCCAGAACTGTCGGTTAAATTAGATGTGGCCTCTCTGTTACTTGTCTATAGCACCTCCTTATCCATTCGTTTTCGTATGGATGAAAAACAATTCGATGTAGATGGCACGTACAATGCCCGCTATGAGATTATTAAAAAGCGAATAGACAAATCTCATGTCAAGGGAACAAAAGAACGGCTTACGCAGCCCGGTAAAATGTCGATTGTCTATTCACAAAAGAAAGATGAGCTCGAATATTTGAGGTATATCAAATTTTTGAGGGCCAAAGGGTACTTTGCAGGGAAGGTTGAGATAGTTGAATTGGAGGGTCTACAAGGGGTTACAGGATTGAAGGCCATACGGGCCGATATCTTATACAAGAAAGGCGAGGAGTCACAAGAAACTTATACCTACGCCGATTTAATGGAAGAATTGAAGGCTTAATTTTAGTAAACAGTAAGTAGTAAACAGTAAGCAGTGAGCAGTAAACAGTTGGGGCGGGCAGTATCAGTTGGGGTGACTTTTCCCGAAATTTTATATTTCTTTGCGAACCTTGCGTAAACCCTTGCGTTCTTTGCGGTTAAGCCCAAGTCCAACGTTCAGTCTCTTTGTAACCTTGCAATACTCTTTTTTCTGATCCAAAAAATCGAAAAGCGACTTTCAGGTCCAAAAAATCGAAATGCTATTCCAAAAGCGAGAACCGAGATAATGATACCGATCATAAAAACGGTATAGGTCCACCGAAGTATTTTGTATTTTCTGTTCAAGACCAATCCTAAAAAATAGAGGTCTTTTGTCAATGACGAATAAATATATTCTTTGTCCTTTACCAATTCCTGTATCGCCCATTCGTATTCCCCAAGGCTCATTTTATGAAAGTTGCCGAAAAACAAGAGGTTCACTTTTTTGTTTTTGACATCTTCTTTGGTAAACTGACCACCTGTAATGTTAGGCCTCGTGGCCAAGACCGCCATAATCATTGAGATAACGCTAAAAATGATGAATATTAGAGTAGGATAGATAAGGTAGGTATTCGAAGGGTTGTCCAATTTCGGGATAAGATTGGAGAGTGCTACAGAAATAATAATGGCATTTACCGACAACAGAATATTGGCCTTCGTATCTGCAATATCGCTTAAAGTCAAATGATTCTTTAACGTTACCCGAAATAATGTCTGTATACCCCGATCCGGGCTTTCACTCTTGTACTTTGCCTTTAGAGCTTCCTTTTTGGCAATTCCTTTTATGGTTTTTTTGTCTTTCTTGAGCTTTTTGAGATTTTCATCTTTCCCCACTTGCCAATTCTCCTTGGCGTAATCGGTATAAAATTGATGGTTTTGGGTAAAAAATTTAATGTTCTCGTCCAGCCATTCCATTTCGGAATAAGATTTTAAAGATTTTAATCCCTGAAGTTCCCATTCTTCCCTAAGCAATGCGCAGGTCTCCATATAAGAACTTTTGGCAAAATGTGAGGCATCGGCATCTTTCAATATCTTTTCAGGCAAAGTTTCCGGTTCCATGCCCATTTTTGTACACATAATGAGTCGGCACACCTTTTCGATCAACGCCTTTTCATAGGTCTCGCTCACTAAAAATTCTGTGGCAATTGTGCAGCTTTGCTCTTCGTGTTCGTCAACCCCTTTGCTGTATCCCGTGTCATGCAACCACCCCGCCAAAAGCAAGGTTTCACTTTCTGAATCTGTCAATTGATGATGATCAAGAAGTTCTTGAATGCTCTTTACCACTCTTTGGGTATGGGTCAGATTGTGGTATAGAAAAGATGGGTCAAGCTCATTCGTAAGTAAATCGGTGGCAAAATCTCGGGCTTTTTTAATAATGTCCGGCATGAGTTTATATTATAGCATCCAAAGTACGAAATTTTGATTTTGA
>QIJL01000340.1 GCA_003232435.1 Flavobacteriales bacterium
GATTTCTTGATAAGACAGGAAAAACAAATGACAGGCGCGGCAAATAAAGCCCCATACTTGTATTGTTTTGACAAGAAAAAGTATGAAAAGTTACTCAAAGAAGGGATTGGTTTTTCTTTTTAATATTTGATTTTCAGTATTCTACTATCTGAAATTGCAATTCATTTTAATTTTTTGGAACACTAATTGATTTAGCAATGACATAATACTCAATGCCATGAAAAAATTAGCGCTGCTACTAGTTGTGTTAAGTGGACTAGCAACCACAGCCCAAGAATACCGGCCTTATTACAACAATCATGAACTCCGATTCAATATGGGTCGCTTTTTAGCAACTACAGCCGTCGAAGGTTCCTATGAATATTACTTTACACCCGACACGAGTATAGGTGGAACGGTGTTCTTTAATGGCGATGGATTAGAGAGAACGGGGAATTTCGGTATCGGGCCAAACCTTCGGGCATACTTTGGGTATAATCCGAAAAGTGGAATTTTCGCTGAGGCATTCGGACTCTATTATACCGGAGAAACTGATATCACGAATAATCTTGGAACTCGAAATAACGACTACAGCACTATTGCACTTGGTCTTGGGTTAGGAAGAAAATGGTCCACTTTCGGACAAAAGTTGACTATGGAAATCTATGCAGGATTGGGGCGGAATGTCAATCAACAAGAATTTCAAGATGCCCTTATGTATCGGGCAGGTTTATCTCTCGGTTTTCGTTTTTAAGTTTTTAAGCCCTATTTTAGTGCCTCATTAGAACTACATGAGGTTTTTTTTTCTGATTCCGGTTCTTTGCTGTTTTACTCTGGCCCAAGGCCAAAACCCTTCCGAAAATGACAGCATAACCCAGCTCGATGAGGTCATCTTGATCGACACCCTGAGAATTAGAAATGCGACCGGAATCGTTCCCTCAACGCGGATCGGCACAGAGGTCTTTCAGAATTACAGTCCTATCGATATTGTTTCATCCATCAATCAGATTTCCGGGGTGCATGTTTTATCCGGTGCCTTGAACACCAACCGGATCACCATTCGTGGTGTCGGTGCCCGTACACCTTTCGGTACTGATAAATTGCGTTTATACTACAATGAAATTCCCGTAACTAACGGAACCGGTTTTTCTACAATTGAAGCTTACGACCTGGAAAACCTCAACTCCATAGAAATTATCAAGGGGCCAAAAGGCACGGCTTACGGAACAAATTTAGGCGGGGCCATTGTTTTGAATTCCAAGGATGCCCTTCGTGAGACGACCGAATTCACCAATAACCTTACAATCGGGTCTTACGGATTGTTAAAAGATAATTTGAGTTTTACCCATGCCGAAGACAACTTCTCGATCGGTCTTCAACTTGGTCGTACCGAGATCGATGGCTATCGTGAGAACAATCGGTTTGAAAGAAATGGAATTCTTTTGAATACCCAATATAAGATCAACGCGAAAAACAAGATCGGACTACTGGTCAACTATATTGATTACACCGCTCAAATAGCTAGTTCGTTAAGCCAAACGGCTTTTGATGAAAATCCACAGCAAGCGGCTTTCACGTGGGGATCCGCTCAAGGTTTCGAGTCCAATAAATATACACTCGTCGGCCTGTCATATTCCCATAAATTCAGCAGGAAACTGGAAAATGCGACCAGCCTTTTCTACACCTATTTAGACCATTACGAACCTAGGCCTTTTAATATATTAGATGAGTTTACCAATGGCTATGGCTTGCGAACCCGTTTTTCGGGAAATTTTAGTTTTCAAGAGAGAAAAGCCGAATATTCGTTCGGCGGCGAAATCTATAAAGATAAATACGACTGGGGCACTTTTGAGAACCTGTATCAAGACAATAATGGCAACGGAAGTTTGTTGGGCGACAGGCTCAGTGA
>QIJL01000245.1 GCA_003232435.1 Flavobacteriales bacterium
AATGAAAACCATCCTGAAATATTTACAATAGCCGATGCCAAGCGAGGCGATATAGGAAACACCTCAACTAGATATGCGAAGGCTTTTTTCGAAGATCTGGGTTTTGATTCTGTTACCATAGCCCCATATATGGGCCGAGATTCGGTAGAACCTTTTTTGGCCTTTGAAAACAAGCATACCATTTTATTGGCATTGACTTCAAATGAAGGGGCCTTTGATTTTCAAACAAAGTTGGTTGACGGAAGAGAAGTTTACAAGCACGTTCTCGAAATATCGAAGACTTATAAAAATTCAGAAAATCTGATGTACGTGGTCGGGGCAACAAAAGCTTCAAGCCTAACCGGGATTCGAGAAATAATACCTGATAATTTTTTATTGGTCCCCGGTGTCGGTGCCCAAGGTGGAAGTCTCGAGGAGGTATGCAGTTATGGACTGAATAAAAATATTGGCCTATTGGTCAATTCTTCAAGAGGTATAATTTATGCTTCCAGGGAAATCGACTTTGCGGAAGCTGCGACAAAAAAAGCCATGGAGTTACAAAGCCAAATGGCTATTTCGCTTAAAAATTTACCGGTCTAAGATTAGACCAAATTCTCTAAAATCTTTTGGATTTTCTTTGCTTTACTTTCGAAGTACTCGCTAAGGTTTCTGTCGGACGATGCCTTGTCCATAAAGCTCTGGTATTGATACTCTAAAAGTGCGATGGCCTGTCTTCCAGTGGTCATTGGGGTAATTGTTCCTACTTTGCAATACTGCTTTTCCATAGTCAAAGGTTTTGTTCTGGTAAATATACGGTCGAAAAAGCCTTTTGGATGTATTTAATCGATATATAGAATCAAAAATTAGGTCATTTGATAATTTTTTAACCTTTATCTAACGATATGCTCAAAATCGGAGATTTTTGTTGATTAAAAAAATATGTAGTTCGTCGATCATGTCAAAAGATTTAATACATTGCGCTGCTATCGTTAACTACCATAGACAGAACACTATGCTGAGCTATACGACATATATTCATGAGAATTCCGATATCTGGGTGACCTTCGTTCACGGTGCTGGGGGAAGTTCGTCTGTCTGGTTCAAGCAAGTGCGCGCCTTTAAAAAACATTTCAATGTTCTGTTATTGGATTTAAGAGGTCACGGAGATTCAAAGACCGACAGGGATAACGATAATATTATCGATCAGTACACCTTTGATTCTTTGACTAACGATATTATCGAAGTCATTGATCATGAAAAAATTGAAAGGGCGCACTTTATAGGTATTTCTTTGGGTACGATCCTCATTCGAAATCTCGCCGAAAAATTCCCGGAGCGCGTTGAGAGTATGGTTCTTGGTGGGGCGGTAATGAATTTGAATTATCGATGGAAGCTTTTGGTCGGAATCGGTAGAACCTTTAAATCAATTGTTCCCCACTTATGGATTTACCGAATGTTCTTCTATGCGATAATGCCCTATAGCAATCATCGTGAGTCTCGAAAACTTCTGATTCAAGAGGCGAAAAAACTATATAAAAGCGAATTTTTGAGATGGTTTAAATTGTCTTCGGAAGTAAATCCGCTATTAAAGTTTTTCAATAAAGAAGATTTGAAGATACCTACGCTTTATGTTATGGGCGGAGAAGATTATCTTTTTCTTCCGGCCGTGAAAAAGTTGGTTCAAAAATCGGCTTCGGCCAGTTTGTTGCTAATAGAACATTGTGGGCACGTGGTCAATGTAGAAGAATCCCAGCTTTTCAATAATTTGGTCATCGGGTACGTTTCCGAACCCCAATGATATTTCTTTGATACCTTTTTTAGAGCCTGTTTTGAAATATGTCGTTAGAATTGTTATGCCCTATTTTTGATGCAGAACGAGGCATCCGCCAAAATAAGGCGGACAAGC
>QIJL01000132.1 GCA_003232435.1 Flavobacteriales bacterium
GTCACAGGTTCGCCCAAAGTGCCCGAAGTTGTCACGAAATCGACTATTTCGGACTTAGGAACACATAAAAAATCATCATTGAATTTTTGCAAATGCTCCTTTGAGGTAACCGGAATCTTAACCAGATCTTCCAAAGTTTTTATGTCTTCGACCCAGATTTTATTTTCTTGGAAAACTCGTTGGTAATAAATGGAATTTTTGCTTAAGTAAAGCAAAAGATCCTTCAATTTTTCTTCTTGAAAGGATTTTTTTTCGATTTCAGGAATCATGTATGGAAAATGGGTTAATCGTCAAAAGTTAATAGGGCATTTTAGGTAATAGGCACCCCAAAAGAACAATTCTTTTGTGTGACAAAGATAACGGAAACCTAAATTTGACCCTTACAATATAGCACGCAGATGACGCGGATTATTATGATTTTGTAAGATTTTATCTGCGTTGATCTGCCCGATCTGCGTCATCCGCGTTCAATAGGCAACAATCCGTCTAACTATTTATTTTCTTCTTTTTAACTTGCGAAGATAGCGCTCCACATTTTTTCTGTCAGGAACAGTTGTGATTTCTTTGGATTCCGCTTTTAAAAAAGCCTCGAACGCAACGGTGTCATATCCTCTGTTGTAATTGTACGATCCGATAAGGTAATGTACTTTCCAAAATTCAGGATTACTTTCTTCAAATTCTTTGAGAACAGCGGCTTCTAAATGTGTTTCTTGTGAAATAGCCTTGTTCACAATAACATATAGATCACGATATTTTTCGTAATTCCGATACGCCTCTGAATATAAAAAAGAATCTTCCTTGATATTCCAATTTGATTTGGATAGGGAAGGTTTTGTGTTATTCTGGTTTTCCTTGGAAAAAATTGCCGCCAAATCATATGCTACAAATTCCCCTAATTGATAAGGATTCGAAGAAACCCAAACCATTAGATCTTCAGGTTTGAAAACAATGCCGTGATGGGCCAATAATTGGTTCAAGGCCTTTTCGTTTCCGTAGCCGATTTCCTTTTCATCCAATCCTTTTTTATCTCTCAAAATATCTACGACGATTTCTGGATTCATTTTCGGATTCTCGATCAGCAATTCTTCCATGCGTTCAAAGCGGTACTGTGAATGGCTCTCCAAAATATGTTTTTGGTTCTTTTTATCATTCGCATAAGCTGCGCTTTGAAAATGGTTCGAACAAATCAATTGGTTTGAATTTTCAACTTCGTACACTCCGAAATTCTTGGGAGAAACTTCTATAATAGCTGCTTTTTTGTCCTTGGAACTTCCTATAAAAATCGATTCGGAAACAAAGACTTCCCTTTTTCTAGCGATGGCAATGGCTTCCTCAATATTGGATGCATATTGCAAAATTTCCCGCGTGACCAATGAAATGGGCGTTTTGGCGACCAACGGAAAATTCGATTTGCCTGCATTTATGGTTACTGTTAGGCCTTGGTCGTTCATGCCGGAAAGCACTCCGATAAATCCGCCCCAAGTGACCGACATAAAGTTATGGCCTTCATCAGGTTTTACAAAAGCGATGATTTTATTCTTGGCGAATTCATCACCGACATAGAAATCGAAATTGCGCCCGATGATCATTTTGCCATCTTCGGTCTGGTCGCCCCAAGCAGCAAAAGAAGAACAGCCGACCAACGCCAAATCTTTAAGAGCATGGCCGATATCGTGAGCACCATGAAAATACATGACCCGGGGGTAGGCCGGGGCGATATGATCAAAATCCTTTGAGGCATATTGTGAGATACCATAAATCTCTGCCTTGAATTTTTCGTCGATGTTGAGGTACATTTTTCGATTGAACCAGGCCAAAAACTTACGGAGAAAGTTTTGCCAGCCTTCCGAAGGCACCAATTCATCGATTTTTTTGACAAAGATTTCTTCCTGTTGGTTAAAGAGCTCTTGAGTGAGGCTCCCTGTTTTCAATCCCAATTCAAGCGGATTTCCATCTACAAAAAGTTCCCATTGACCTTGCCGGTTTTTCGCAAGAAAATTATCCCCCAAAATAAAAGTAATTTGTGTTTCGTACTTCGAGACATCGGGCATATCACGTAGCGATTTCTTTACGCCGCAGGAGGACAGCAAAAAGACAATTAACACAAAAACAGAAACCTTTTTGAAAAAAAGTCCTCCCCTAGCCTCTCCGAAGGAGGGGGACTCCATGCCTCCCAAATTTAACAACCATTTTGACAAACTCATAAACTTCTATATTCCTAAACTATTTTCAGTTTG
>QIJL01000447.1 GCA_003232435.1 Flavobacteriales bacterium
CCTGCACCCGCAACAGGACCAAATTCCCGTGCGATGTGAAGCACCCTTTGTATGGAGCTATTCTTATTCTGAAGTTTCACAGACATGGTCTCAGACCCATTTTAAAAGAGGGGATCAAGGGTGGAGATGAATCGGACAGAGAAACCCGATTTAACAAGAAAATACACAAAAGGCCGAGCGACCGGCAACGAGCCTATGTGAAAACTCAAATTTATTTTCATAAGTAGAGCTCTGCCATCATTATCTGAACTGGAATCGACCCATTCACCCTAAAACCCATCACTAGAACCTACGATGTAGGAAAAAACTTCTTTTTTTGTTCGCCTCGCGAGTTTCCACACAGTCTGGCGACGGGTTATGTGTACCCTTTACTTCGATTTTCTACTCAGTCCTTGAGGTCTCGTGTAGTTCGAGTTACAATTGTCCAGAATGATCCACCACCAATAACTCCCCCAACAAACGCTCTCACATTCGACCAAAAATCGCCCACTTCACGATATCCTCCCAGTGTTAAAAAATGCGAGACGATAAAACCACGAAGCCCCAACAGAAATACAAAAGTATAGAGGTTGAGGCGATCCATTTTTTTTAAGATGAAATAGCTAGGGAGACCAACAACGATTGCTGTCAAGTAGGTATGTCAAGTAGGTATAAGTAACCGTGATTTGTGTAAGAAAATAAAAATCCGATACGTTAGAAAATCCAAAACCCAACAAAACATAGGACATTGCCGCCAAATAAGGGGTCAAAATAAATGCGACAAGTACCCTAAGATAAATTCTATTTTTTAAATCCATCAAATACCAATCGACGTTGCATACTTCGAACAAAAATTAAGACAAAGCGGTAGTTTACTTACTAGGAGCCTGTCGGACTTAGGATGAATCTACTGCGAAAAATCCATTGTGGCCCATTTTTCCGATCATTTTCGTTGAATATGCTCGATATTTGCCTCAAATGATCAAAAAAATGGACTCAAAATGACTTTCTCTTGCTACGATCACCTCAGTCCGACAGGCTCCTAGACTGAAAGTGTAATCTTTTTTGATCTTACTTCAATTCTCACCTTATCGATGCTTCTGTTGAATGGGCCGGGGATATCAATGTCTAAACCATCAATATCGTCAACGGTGATAATCTGATGGAGTTTTTCCAACGTTATCTTGCAGGAAAAGATTGGCTTAATGATTATCCCAAAACCAAATGCTCCGGGCAAGTTGTGTGCTACTTTTTCACCTTTATTTGTTACTCGTGCCGTTACTTTCATTGGGAAGAAATCTTTTTCAAAAAAGACTAAATCCTCCCTTTTATCATTGATATCTATTACAATATCTTTGGGAAAATTCAAAATACTTAGAATATCTGATATCTCCATTTTTAATGGAGACTTCCCTTGCAGGCTGTTTAGAGTTTTATAGTAAAGCTTTAAAAGTATCTCACCGTCTATGTTTTTATGTGGAATTGTAACGTTCATAAAATGTCGTTGCTCACACCCTGAGTATCTGGCTATTTTTGGAAAGCAAGCTTGTTCATACTCTCAAGAAACAAATTCCTAAGTGATTGATTTTAAGAGTGTTTCTTGAGGGCGATTTTCGGCTGTTTTGGCCCGATTACGACGCTAATCTATTGGCAGCGATATTCCAGCTATACATGATAACACCTCCATCAGGTGAGCCATCTGGAGCTTGAGCTTGATACTCGACAAATACTTCAGAAAAATTCAAGGTCGTTATTTCGATGATCACATCTTCTCCCCCACTTCCACCTGTAGAAAGAGAGGTAATAATTACATTCTTCATCGTAATGATTAAATACTCAAGCGGGCTTGTCCCAGCTTTTCTGACCGTTAATTTTGCCTCTGGAAATTGAGTGCCATCGCTACAAGACTTCATCAAAACAGGAGTGGCTTTATCCACATTTTTTGTAATCGTAATATCCTCGATACTAACCTTACCTGCGCCACCACCTGACCCGCTGTGCATCGTGCCAGTCTGCGCCATTCCCCACTTCCAAGACAACACATCAATTTCTCCACTGTGCACATTGTCTTGAGATTCACCTTCAATATCCCCAATTTTTACAAACTGATCAAAAGCCATTTCTTCTCCAATCAAAGTTGATTATCGCCATAACAAGCACAATTTTTTTTCACATAACGAGCTTGAAGAAAAACCCCGTTGAAAGGTCTGGTATTCTGGGTTTTGTTCATTTTTTTAAAAATCCCCCATGAACGCGTCATTTTAAAAACCTTCTTTCTTAATTCTCCTTTAAAACACCAAAATCAGACGCGAGGAGCTTCCTTTGATCATTTTTTAGCATTTCTTGCTGCTTTTAGGCGGCTCGGAAGCCATCTCGATAAAAAGTGACGTGGGACTATTTTTTCCGGCATTCCGCCTTAAATGCAAGAAAAGCCAGGACATCAAGTCGGGCATCT
>QIJL01000432.1 GCA_003232435.1 Flavobacteriales bacterium
CATTCTTCCAACCAACCCATTCAATATTATATTCTTTTGTCATTAAGGGTTGAAACTTTTTGATTTTTTCAGGCAAGGTAAAAATACTCTTAGAGTTGGCTAAATTTTTCATCAACCCGACTTTTTTTAAGTCACCAGATTTTGTTAAGGAAAATTTCTTCAAAACTGATTCGCCAACTCGATATAAGTCTCCTAAATTTTCAAAAGTTTCTGGCTCGAAATGTATCTTTGATAATTTTTCGTTAATGGATGTCTGCAATTCATCATATTTTGGTGATTTAATAAATACTTCAAAAGCATTATCTATCACTTCACTTTTATTAAAAACGATGGTATTTACAAATTCTTCATTAAACAATAGAACATTTACGAGTTCTTCGCTCAAAGTGCCTGACGGGGTAACATCACCGTTAAAAGGTTTGAGCGAGTCTAATTTTTCGTCTTTTGACAGTAGTTCGAGAGCTTTGCCAATAGTTGATTTTCCAGTTCCGTTCATGGCGTAGTAAATGTTAAGCGCATCCTTTTTTAATGATATTTCACATTCTGAAATGTTGTTGCAATGTTCAAGATTTATTTTAATCATAAGTATCTCTTATTCCCTTCTTCTATATATAACACTCAAGCTCAGCGACGGCGGTAGCCGTTCGCTGTAGCGCCATTGTTAGACATTTTTGCTCTTCTTATTAATATCCAAGAACTCTTGGCACATTGCATCAATCGCTTCTTGTCTGTGACCTGCCCCAACAGGATCACCGTACCATCTGGCTATGAATCCTCCATTGGCTCTACCAAGGCAATTCACCATCTTTCTGCAATAAGATCGAATATCATCGAGAGTTCCATCAACCATCGTATTTTGAATATCAACAGGACAATAGAACGTAATATGACCACCAAAACGTTCACCTAACATCTCTAATCCCATATTCTCTTGTTGATCCATTTGGATAACATCAAGGCCAATCTCGATCAGGTCATCAAGAATATCGACGATATTTCCACAACTGTGAAGAAATGTCAGGAGACCCGCTTCGTGAGCTGCGTGATAGACACGTGCGTAGCGAGGCTTCCATATTTCTCGCCAAGAATCTGGCGAGATCATCAGTCTGTCCTGAAGGCCCCAATCATCACAGAACATGTAACCATCGGCTCCTGCTTGAGCGTATCGTTCAATGGCATACAGGTTCATCTCCACAAGAATGTCAATGAGTCGACCAAGCTTATCAGGTGCCTGATAGATGTCCATCCAAGTGTTTTCTAATCCGCGGATGAAATGGACCCGTTCGTAAAGAGAAATACCACTTGCCAACAGGAACTTGTCACCTGCTCGGCATCTCACTCCTTCCAAAGTGTTCCATCGTTCAGCATCACGAACATCGGGAATAGTCAATTTCTCGAAATCATTCCAGTCCTTCAAAGGGAAATCTTTGACTTCACCAAGTTTGCATATTCCAATGTTTTTCCACAGAGCGCCCCATTCGTCTCGCTGGTTATTAGGCCTTGTGTCAGGTGACGGGTCCATGCTAACTCCTGCAAAATCCGAACCGTATTTCTCCGGAAAATCAAAAGGCAGCCTGTCTGCTCCTTGAAATCGGATTGTCCTTGTTACACATTCTTTACTTATCATCGTTTATCTCCTTCAGAATATGATGTCTAACGTCAGACGTCCAAGCTCAGCAACGGCGATAGCCGTTCGCTGTAGCGCCTAGATTTTAGGTTTAGTCGTCATAACTACTTCCCGCAGACGCTCCATGAAGTAGCGGTAATTTGTAAAGCTGGCCACCTTCAAAACAAAGTGGTCCGGACCAGGGATGTACCGGCCCTTCTTTATGAGTTCACGTGCTTTTTCCATCTCCCTGTCAATGGCATCTTTT
>QIJL01000617.1 GCA_003232435.1 Flavobacteriales bacterium
AAAAGTGATAATTCAGGGGATCCCTTCGGGGTCTTCCATCGGGCATCTTGTCATTGTCATCATTCTCAATGACCCTCAGTATTTTTTCAAGCGACATTATTTCTTTTGACTTTCGAAAACCTTCCTCGCTCAGCGAAGATCTGAGCAGATCAATGGCGGCGACTTTTTGTGTTTTATTAAAATCATGAAATCGGGGCCCTTTTCTGGGAATGGGTACATAGTTCATATTAAAACGTTCTTCGTCATCGATAGAAAAAAGTGCCTGCGACTTTAGTTCTTCGGACAGCGTTTCTATGAAAATCGTCGCCTTTTCGGAAAGGTTTTGAGCCGTGACTTCTGCCGTCATCATAAAAAGTGCAAGAAATGCTATTGATAGTCGTGTTTTCATTTGTTGATTTTAGTTATTTTAAGTTGTAGGCTGACAAAAGCCACCTTTTTACTGTCGGGCGACCATGACGGTACGTTGATCGTGCCTTGTCCGCCAAATAGTTTGGCCATAACTGCCACTTTTTTCGTTTCTAAATTCATCAACCGCAACATCACATCTTTATTTTGAGGGTGCTTATCGGCAGGCACATCAGTTCCAAAAGAGATATAAACAATCCATTTGCCATCAGGAGAAGGATGCGCGAACCAATCATGGTATTCGTCGGTGGTGATTTGCTCTTGAACGCTTCCGTCGGGTTTCATGCGCCAAATCTGCATGGTGCCTGTTCGGACGGAATTGAAATAAATGTACTTTCCGTCTGGGGAATAATCAGGTCCATCGTCCAAACCTTCCGAGGTGGTCAGCCTTGTTTCCTTTCCCCCTTCAAAAGGAATTGTATAGATATCATAATTGCCATTTCTCTCTGCACAATAGGCTAAGGTTTTTCCATCGGGTGACCATCCGTGCCAGTAGGAAGGTCCAACTGACGTAATATTTTTAGGGACACCACCCGAGATCGGTAGTGAATAGATCATCGACTTTCCGGTTTCCGTATTATCGCTGATGACGAGTTGCGTGCCATCCGGCGAAATGCCATGATCGTTGTTCACTTTTTTTGCAAAACCGGTTGGAATTAATTCCGGTTGTCCTCCTTCCACAGGAATTTTATAAAGTAGCCCGTTGCTGTTATAGATCAAAGTTTTTCCGTCGGGCGACCAGTTCGGTGCTTCGATATGGTCTTGGGTGTGATAAACGGTATCGCGCTCGAAAGATGAAATGTTGATGATTTCCAAGGTGCTTTCGACTTCCGTTTCCTGAGCTATAAGTTCGGGTATGGCAAACATCCAAATAAAAATAAATCCGTATAAAAACCTATTGTTCAAAGGGAATGATTTTCAGATTATAATGCCTCCTAAAATAGTAAATATTACGACATCGACTGTATGTAGAGATTCGTACTTTTGACGAAATAATTTTCGATGAACAGCAGAAAAGAACAATTGGAAGCTTTTGAACGCCTCTTGTCTATCATGGACGAGCTTCGCGAGCAATGCCCATGGGACAAAAAGCAGACTATGCAGACCCTACGGCATTTGACCATAGAGGAGACCTATGAACTGGGAGATGCGATTTTGGAGAACGATTTGAACGAGGTAAAAAAGGAACTAGGGGATTTATTGTTACATATCGTTTTTTATGCAAAAATAGGCTCTGAGACCAATGATTTCGATATGGCCGATGTTGCCAACGATATTTGTGAGAAGTTGATCAATCGGCATCCGCATATTTACGGGGATATCGAAGTTGCTGATGCGGAAGAAGTCAAACAAAATTGGGAACAAATAAAACTAAAGGAAGGCAAAAAAAGTGTTTTGGAAGGCGTACCTGCCGGATTGCCGGCTTTGGTAAAAGCAAACCGCATTCAAGATAAGGTCGCAGGGGTCGGTTTCGATTGGGAAGAACCCGAACAGGTCTTCGAAAAGTTACAAGAAGAACTCAAAGAGTTTACGGAGGAAGTGAAAGCTGGGAATAAAGAAAAAATGGAGGCCGAGTTTGGCGACGTACTTTTTTCAATGGTAAACTATGCGCGTTTTCTGGATATCAATCCTGAAAATGCCTTGGAACGGACGAATAAAAAATTTTCAAAGCGATTTCAATATTTAGAATCAAAGGCCAAAGAAACAGGAAAATCACTGCACGAAATGAACTTGCAAGAAATGGATGTTTTTTGGGAAGAAGCTAAAGGGCAGTGAACAGTGGGCAGTCAGTGAACAGTTTTTTAATCTCTTTGAGTTTAATTCCTCGAGGCTTGCCTCGTTTCATTTTCTGTGATGTTCGGGCACGGATCCGCCTGCCATGCCTGCGGCAGGTAGACCGGACGGGCAGGTTTCACGAATTTTCACAAACCCTCTTTTGCACGAATTGGAATTTGGTGCTTGGGATTTGGGATTTTAATGCCTCGTGGGCTTGTCCCGAGGATTCTTTACTAAACCCTAAACCATAAATAGA
>QIJL01000528.1 GCA_003232435.1 Flavobacteriales bacterium
AAATCACCTAGTGTTAGGTTAAGTGTAAAACTACGTATAAGTCGCAGTTATTTTTTGAATTTTGTGAAATGATAAAAAGTAAGCATAGCCGTAGCTACGTGAGTCTTTTTATAATGAACAAAAACGAAAAAGAGTCCGCCAACTGGCGGAGTAGCGCCTTTTTATACTTAACTTAACATTAGTAGAGCTATTGATTTTCAAATAGTTGCGATTTAGTCTTACGTCTTATATCTAGTAGCGCAGCGGTCTTACGTCTTTAACCGGACAGTACTGATTAAGCCCCTATTTCCTCTTTGACAACCTCAAACCGAACCAGGCCATCATGGTCGATCTCTGTCAATTTGATTCCTTGCAATGTATTTGCCAATTGTTGAGGATTCCAAGGAGCTTTTACTTTTACGTAATTCTCGGTAAAACCAGTGATATAGCCCTCTTTGTTCTCTCCTTCGAACAAGACCGTTCTTTTGCTGCCCAATTGGCTTTCATAAAAAGCCCTTCTTTTCTTGACGGACAGCCCTCTTAGCATTTTACTGCGCTTGTTCCGCACATTTTTGGCTACGACGCCCTCCATCGTAGCCGCGGGAGTGTTATCCCTTTCGGAATACGTAAATACATGTAAGTAAGAGATATTAAGTTCGTTCAGAAAATGATAAGTTTCCAAGAAATGTTCATCGGTTTCGCCGGGAAAGCCTACAATTACATCTACCCCGATACAAGCATCCGGCATGATTTCCTTGATTCTTTTAACCCGATCGACATATAGATTACTCATATACCGACGTTTCATCAATTTCAGTAGATCATCGCTGCCACTTTGCAAGGGAATGTGAAAGTGCGGTACAAACGAATCACTTTGGGCCACAAAATCAATAGTCTCGTTTTTCAATAAATTGGGCTCTATGGATGAAATCCGCAACCGGTGGATGCCTTCTACCCTATCCAATGCCTTGACCAAATCAAGAAAAGTATGCTTGTGCTTTTTATTGCCGAATTCGCCTTTCCCGTAGTCGCCAATGTTTACGCCGGTCAGAACAATTTCCTTGATTCCCTGGGCGGAAATCTCAGCGGCATTTTTTAAAACATTTTCCAGCGTATCGCTTCGGGAAATCCCTCGCGCCAACGGAATCGTACAAAAGGTGCATTTATAATCACAACCATCTTGCACCTTTAAAAAAGCTCTCGTACGATCACCGATGGCGTAGCTGCCCACATAAAAATCGGCATTCTCAATTTCGCAGGAATGTACCTCACCCACCCTTCGACGGAGCCTGTCCTGAGCGGAGCCGAAGGGCTCAGGCCCCCTCGTTAAAAGATCATTGATATAGTCGGTAATCTTGAATTTTTCGGTCGCTCCGAGCACCAGATCCACTCCATCTACAGCTGCCAATTCCTCAGGCTTCAATTGCGCATAGCAACCAATGGCCGCAACAAAGGCATCAGGATTCACTTTCTGAGCCTGTTTTACGATAGTTTTAAAGCGCTTATCGGCATTTTCTGTGACCGAACAGGTATTGATGACATACATATCGGCCTTTTCAGAGAAGTCGACACGCTCAAAACCCTCGTTGACAAAACCTCTGGCAATAGTCGAAGTTTCGGAAAAGTTGAGCTTACAGCCCAATGTGTAAAAGGCGACTTTTTTTCTTGTACCGGACTCGTTCCGGTAGCTCTCTGATGCAATACTTTTTTTCAAAATAAAAGCTACTTATCAATAAAGGACTGCAAAGATAGTGAATACCCCGAAGTTGACCTCCCCTGAAAAGATTTGGACAACTTCCCGTTCTACCTCTTGAAACTCGATTTTTTCTTGGCTAACTTCGTTATCGTACGCTAAAAGGAACCTGTGCTGAGCCGGCAGGCTTGTCGAAGCATTAAAACTCCTCCTAGCTTAATCGTTGTAGCCAATTTGAGAATGACCATTATGAAAAGAATATTTAGTTTTTTATTATTCCCTATTATTTTTTCTTGTCAATCTGATTTTACTAAAAAATCTCAAAATCTTGAAAATTTTGACGACAAAATCGTTATTGGAGAAAGTTTTAACCTTTTTTCAAAAACTTTAAATGAAAATAGAGACATATTTATATCTCTACCATCAAATTATAATCGAAACATCCATAGCTATCCAGTTATCATCGATGGATGCCGAATACTTGTTTGAAATCACAAGCTCTATTGTGAAAATTAAAGCTTCCAGAAATGAAATGCCAGAAAGCATTATTGTGGGAATTCCAAACAATACAGGGAAACGTTCTGATATGGCACTTCAGTTAATAAAAAATGATGGGCGAAAGTTCTTTGGTAACAATGGTGGCAAATCAAAAGAGTATTTAGATTTTTTTAGAAAAGAACTCTATCCATTTATGGAAGGCAATTATCGAGTCAATTCCCACAAAACAATTATTGGTATGTCGCCAACCTTTGGCCCAGTTCTGGAAGCATTTTGGAACGAACCAGATTTGTTCAACGGCTATATAGTTTTAGCAGCTGAATTATCATTAAAAATGAATTCCGGCGAAACTATTGCGCAAAAACTACTAACTTCAATTCAGGACAGCCTTCACCCTAATGCTTCAATCTATATTGGTAAAGCAGGTAACGACCTTAAGAGAAGACCACCAGAAGAAGTCAAAGCATTTATTATATTGAACCAGAAATTGGATTCAACGGCAAACCCTAAAATTAATTACAAGGTTGAAATACTTGAAAATGAAAACCATTATGGTATGTCCATATCAGGAATTCAACATGGATTAGAAACCATTTATTCTACTGCAACATGGAACGTTCCATACAGGGATTTCTGGAATTCCGAAAATCCTGCAAATGAAATAAAATTATTCTATGATAGTCTTTCTGACCAATATGGATTTGAAATAGTACCACTTGAAGATTCGTTCTATGCTGGGCAAACGTTATTAGGTACAGTAAGAAGACTGGAAAGACAAGGACGCATAAAGGAGTTAAAAGAAGTTTTAAAATTGGCAACTGAATATTACCCAAATTCAAAAGAGTTGAAAAATTTAATGTCCAGAATAAAATAAAACTGGCTACAACAATGTATAAGAAATAATAGCCGAGATTGCAGTAAATATGAACATTGCAGTCCGCATAAAACTTAGTAGTAAGCTGAAAATTTCTACTTCCGAAATCGGCTACTATTCTTACACAAACCGATAACGAAACCCCTAATAATTCCGCCACTTCTTCGTCAACTCAAATACATGTTCTAATATTCGGGCTTCTTTGTCATCGAACTCCACTCCCCTTCTGGCCATCATCACTTTGGCCGCTTCAAACGCCTTTCTTGGTAAATAAGTACTAAAACCGGATGCCCCGCCCCAACTAAAGCTAGGGATAAAATTCCTTGGAAACCCCGGTACATAAAGATTGACATTGACCCCGACAACATTGTATTGATGGCGGTTTTACTATGATCGCCCATCATGAGTCCGCAAAACTGAAGGCCGGTGTGTTCGAATTTCTCCGTAGCGTAGTTCCATAAACGCACTTGGGCATAATTGTTTTTTAAGTTCGAGTTATTGCTATCCGCCCCGATATTGCACCATTCTCCCAAAACGGCATTGCCCAAATAACCTTCATGGCCTTTACTGGAATATCCGAAAATCACGGAGTTGCTGATTTCCCCGCAAACCTTACAGTGTGGACCTATTGTCGTAGGCCCATAAATCTTTGCGCCCATTTTCACAACGGCCTTTTCGCAAAGTGCGAAAGCTCCACGAATCAAATTGCCTTCCCATACTTCAGAGTTTTTTCCCAAATAAATAG
>QIJL01000040.1 GCA_003232435.1 Flavobacteriales bacterium
TCAAAACTGTTCAAACCATTTTCCCAAGTGCCTGCCCAAATGGTTCCTTTTGAGTCTTCTCCCAAAGATCTAATAGTATTGGACGAAATTGTCGAAGAATTGTTTTTATCATAGGTGTAGACCTTAGTTTTATTTGTTTTTGAATTGATTCGGTTTAGGCCACCATGCGTACCTACCCATAATTCTCCGTCTCTATCTCGTAAGATAGATCTTACTGTTTTTTCACTCAAACCATTTTCATTGCCGTTCAGATGTTTATAATGTTCAAATTGAATTTGATTTGGATCGTACTTGTTGATTCCTTCAGAGTATGTTCCAAGCCATAGTATTTCAGATTCGTCTCGAAATAAGTTGGTGATCGAATTTGAGCTTAAGCTCAAACGATTATGGGGATCATTTAGAATAGTCCTAAATTCTCCTGTTGCCTTTTCAAAATCAACCAGACCTCCACCATTTGTTCCTATCCAGAGCCGCCCATATCGGCCTTTGGTAACGGATAGAATATTGTTTCTTTTATCAAGTCGATCTTTAGAATCGTAAAACCTATAAGTTCGGGATTCATGTGTATTAAGGTTTAATCGCAACAGTCCTTTAGATGTCCCTACCCATAGGTGAGAAGAATCCAGGAACATATTATTGAACGTCGTCTCAACAGATTTCTCAAAGAGCACTTCAGGGGTAGATCCATTTTTCAATTTTATTTTTTCTAGCTTTTCAGCACCCAGAACCCATATATTTTCTTCTTTATCCCGAGTGATGGAAATTATGCGATTAGGGGCGTTACTATTTGTGGTATAAGCTTTCACGAACCCTGTGTTCAACTTGAAAATCTGTAGGCCATTTTTAGTTCCAACGAGAAGATTGCCGTCCTGGTTTATTTGTAAAGCACTTATATCATTGTTACTTAAGCTTTTCGAATCATTGGGGCTTAACAGATATCGAGTGAATTTTTCAGTGTTCGGGTTAAAATGGTTAAGTCCGTTCTTGGTTCCGATCCATAAAAAACCATTCTCTTGCTCTACAATTGTATTAATATAACTATTGCTAATACTCTCGCTATCATCTTGAATATTTTGGTAAGTAGTAAAAGTAGAGCCATCATATTTGTTTAGTCCATCCTCGGTGCCAAACCACATAAAACCATGACTATCTTTTATGATACAAGTAATAGAGGATTGCGAAAGGCCATCCTCTAAGGTGAGATGCTCGAATTTCATGAGTTTATCTTGACCAATAAGAATGAAGTGGAACAAACAAAAGCAGATAAGTAATTTGTTTCTCATACAAACTCGTTTTAAGAGACTGTTTTGAAATATCTCGATTATTTTCTCCTGCCTGCCGGCAGGAAAAATAGGCCATAACTCCCGAAGTTTCGGGACTAACGACATATTTCAAAACAGGCTCTAAGGCTGATTATAACTTGTCAAAAACGCAAATACCAATAGGCCCAAAACATGAGCAAAAATTGAAGTGGAATTCGCCAGATCAACATCCATTTCGGTAGACCCATTGATGCTTTTTTGTCAAAAAGCATATGAAAGTGTACCGGTAAAAAAAAGGCAAGCATGGCGATAACGAAGTAAATAGCAAAATTTTTGGTAGCCGCAAAACAAAGTGCTGCCCCGAGAAAAATTTCCGCCAGACCACTAAACGCGACCAAGAATTTGTGACCGGGAAGGTACCCTGGCAGGATACGCATATATAACCTGGGTTTTGCAAAATGCATGATGCCCGCAATAATGTATACCGCCGCCATAAGATAAAGATGCCATGGCATTGTCATTGTTTTGTCAGGTATTTCTTTAGACGCTCCCGTTTATATTCAGGTAGTGATGGGTTTACAATAGCCAATCTGA
>QIJL01000561.1 GCA_003232435.1 Flavobacteriales bacterium
AGGGTAACGGTAAACCGCTATTGGCAGATGATCTTTGGCAAGGGATTGGTCACTACGCCACAAGATTTTGGTGTTCAAGGGGCATTGCCGACGCATCCAGAATTAATCGATTGGTTGGCAGTGGATTTCGAGAAAAGCGGTTGGGATGTAAAAGCCCTTTTGAAAACAATGGTCATGTCGCATACATACAGACAATCTTCGAAACCAATCGAAATTCTCAATGAAAAAGACCCTGCCAATATCTATTTGGCAAGAAGTAATAGTTATCGCTTACCTGCTGAAATGATTCGTGACAATGCCTTGGCCGCAAGTGGACTTTTAGTACGAGACGTGGGAGGAAAAAGCGTAAAACCCTATCAACCTGGTAACCTTTGGATCGAAAAGAACAGTTTTTCCCATAAACTTTTGAACTATAAGGAATCAGAAGGGGATAGCCTTTATCGAAGGGGGCTCTATACGTTTATAAGGCGGACTTCGCCCCATCCTGCCATGACTGTTTTCGATGCCCCTTCTAGGGAGGTGTGCATCGTAAAAAGGGAGAATACCAACACGCCCTTGCAAGCCTTGGTGCTAATGAACGACACACAATTTATCGAAGCTTCTAGAGTGTTGGCCGAACGCATGCAAAAAGAAGGTGGAATTTCACTGGATGATCAAATCTCATATGGCTTCCAGTTGGCGATAAGTAGACATCCGAAAGATGAAGAAACATCCGTTTTAAAAGATTTATTCAAATCACAGACAGAACGTTTCAATAAAAATCCGAAAGAAGCGAAAGAGCTTTTATCCGTCGGAAAAAAGGAATTAGACCTGTCCCTGGGCAATAACAAGACGGCAGCACTGACCATGGTAGCGCATACTATTTTAAACCATGACGAAACGTACATGAAACGATAATAAAAAACTATGTGTACACACGACCATAATAAAAATTATACTCGAAGAGACTTTTTGACAAAGACCACCTTGGGAATGGGGGCTTTATCCATGGCATCAATGTTAGACCCCATGGATTTGTTTGCTGCGGACAAACAAAAAATCGTGAAATCGCTTGGCAGCGGTGGTATTTTGGGCCAGCCTCATTTTCCGGCGAAGGTCAAACGAGTCATTTATCTTTTTCAAAGCGGGGCGCCCTCGCAACTGGATCTTTTCGACTACAAGCCTTTATTGAATAAAATGAACGGTCAAGACCTCCCGGAAAGTGTGCAACAGGGACAACGATTGACCGGTATGTCTTCAGGGCAAGCGACTTTGCCCATTGCAGGAACAATTTTCGATTTCAAACAGCATGGCGAAAGTGGCGCATGGATGTCAGATTTGATGCCCTATACCTCAAAGATCGTCGATGACCTCTGCTTTATCAAATCGATGTATACCGAAGCGATCAACCATGATCCCGCAGTGACTTTCTTTCAGACAGGCTCTCAACTTCCCGGGAGGCCGTCGATCGGTTCTTGGGTCAGTTACGGGTTAGGTTCTGACAATAAAAATTTGCCCGAATTCGTAGTGCTGATTACCAAGGATAAATTCGGGCAACCACTGTATTCCCGGGCATGGGGCAATGGATTTTTGCCGTCGCAGCACCAAGGAGTGCAGTTCAGGGCAGGTAAGGATCCCGTGCTCTATTTGACCAACCCCCCTGGCATTGATGGAAAAAGCAGACGTGAACAATTGGACCATCTTCAAAAACTGCAAAAAATCAATTATGAAGACATCGGCGATCCTGAAATTCTAGCGCGAATGGCACAATATGAAATGGCCTTTCGAATGCAGACCTCGGTGCCTGAAATAATGGATACTAAAGATGAGTCAGATGCCACATACGAGATGTACGGCGAAGATAGTCGCAAACC
>QIJL01000591.1 GCA_003232435.1 Flavobacteriales bacterium
GGCCTGTGGCCCCTGTATCTCCCGTTGCTCCCGTATCACCCTGTGGGCCGGTTGCTCCTGTTGTTCCGGTATCTCCTTGCGGACCGGTTGCGCCCGTGGCTCCAGTTAGGTCTGAAGTCGTAAAACTAGATCCGTCAGTATAGTTAATCGTAAAGGTCCCATCGAAATTGTCAACTGTTGATTGCACACCAACACCGTCCACACCATTAGTTGAAGATGCCTCCCAAGAATCGCCGTCCCAATAATAGATAGTTCCGGTGTTGGTGTTTACATATAGATCTCCTGTATCGGCGCCTGCAGGCGTGGTCAGTCCAGGCGTGGTGACGGCGGTACCGCTTAGAACCTCACAATTGCATTGATCCTGAAGTGTAACGGTCGTTTGCGAGAAGGCAAAACCGGATACTAGAAAAAGAAGTAGTAAAATTCTCCTATCCATGCTCGTTTTTTTTGGTAACATCCTGTACTTTTTTTTAAAGTCTATTGTTCAATAACCACAGACATTGGAATCAGCGTTTGTGTCCTGATAAATCTGCAAATTGGCTAATGCCCCAAAAATTGCGATGAATACCTTTTCCGAAGTATAGGGGAAAAATTGAAGTAGGTCTGGTAGAACCTAATAGGCCACCAATAAAATTGCATGGCACAAACTCCATAAAGATCGGTCAAGTTATTCATAATCTGGGGTCCAATCAGACAATATTGAATCTTACTTTGATTCAAATGGTTCAATTACACCATACAAAATTAACCTTATGGCTACCAATAGAAAATAAATGTTGTAAAACGGTCAATTAGTATTGTATAGGTGCCAAAACTTGAGGTTTTAGCATTTATTAGCTCCATTTTAATAAAATTCGTTGGTCGATTACCCTAGTACTAGTAACACTTAACGAGAGAATCGGGGTAAGAAAATACTTATGAAGTAATTGAATATCAACCTTTATTTACCCTATAAGTAATCTTTCGGTTGGTAATCACAGTAAGCCGTTTTATAGTTACGGTGGCCGTATCACTCTTACCCAAAGCAGGGCAAATGGAGACCGTAGAATCTGTTATTGTATAGTCAAAAGTGGTACCGTTCCCGCACTGTAGGTGTAGGTTACCAATCCCAAGTCTGCATCGTCAATAACCACAGAACCTATCGCTGGTTGCACAACGCTCTCTATAAAAAAGTTCTCTCCATCGGGCTCGGTATCATTGTCAAACAGACTGATTTGAACGGAAACAGTGGTACCTAAGGGAACAACCACCAAATCATCTACGGCATCTGGCGGATTAATATTTTCAATAATCTCGGCATCAGTAGTTGACAGGTCATAATGATTTGTGCCCGGAATGGTACTTGGCGTGGCAATTACTGTTGCTATAAGCTTTGAAAACCCGTCTACGGGATCATAAAAATTGGGATACCGCACTTCAATAATATAGGTTTCATTCTCACCTAGCGGTAAGCCAAAGTGTACTTCTTCCGGACTTTGGGTTCCGTGTCCGAACACTCCGTTTACCTGTCTTAGTCCGCTAACGATATTCCCGGCGCAATCTTTAATTAGCACATTGGTGCCAATAGCTACCCTTTCCGGCAATCCACCGGTGCCACCATTGGCACCCCGATCTTCAGAGACATCTATGAGCAAATGATTATTTCTATTCGCTGCGGGGAGGTTATTAATATAACCCGTTGTGCATTATGATTTAGAGTAAAAGAAGTTGTGCAAACTGCTAAATAGCAGTAAATCGAAGTAACGACAAATCAATTGCACATGCACAACTTTAAAGCAAATTACGAGATGATATTGAAAGTACTCAAACAAATATCGGAAGAAACCCTCTTGCCATACCAAAGGCGTAAGGACATCGAAGTTATTTCAATTAACCTTACGCCAGAATATCTTGGAATAGATAGCGAGTGCGGCCTTTTCAGGAAATTGCCGCCTAAATTATCCTCTAACATTGAGCGTAGTGTATATAACCGTAGGCGCCGAAGGCTCTTTCCCTATCTTGAACAAGTAAGGATAAAGCTATCAGGGCTTCTCAATAAAGATGAAGATCACTTCGTTATGGACAGTATGCCTCTCGAGATATGTAAACCATCAAGAAGTGGTCGTAGCAAGATATGTCGCGATGCTGTCCATAGCGCTCCTAACAAGGGGTATTGCGCCTCGCGAGCAACACATTATTCTGGTTATGGGTCGCACGCTACTTGTTCGGTATCGGGTGTTTTCCAAAGTATGGACATAAGTCCGGCATCCGTACACGACATACACTATCTTAAAGATATAAAGGCCCAACTCAAGGATTGTACCTTGATCGGAGACAAAGGATACTTATCCGCAGAACATCGATTAAACTTGTTCGAGACCTGTAAAATCAAACTCGACACGCCGATGCGCAACAACCAAAAAAACTACAAGAAACTAGCTTATATCCATAGAAAGTCAAGAAAGAGAATAGAAACACCATTCTCCCAGCTATGCGACCGGTTCATGATAAGAAGGAATTATGCCAAGTCCTTCGAGGGGTTCAAAACAAGGGTTCCGTCCAAAATATCCGCATTAACAATAGTACAGTACATCAATAAGACAATATTCGACAGGAATATCAACAATATAAAAATCAGCATTATTTGAAATGCACAACGGGTTAAT
>QIJL01000466.1 GCA_003232435.1 Flavobacteriales bacterium
CCCGGTTATCCGTTTGATTATTCATTCTTGGATCAAGATTATCAAGCCTTATACAAGTCTGAAAGTAGAGTGGCCGATCTTTCCAATTATTTCGGTGCTCTGGCCATACTCATTTCATGTTTGGGACTTTTTGGCCTGACCGCATTTACAGCAGAGAAAAGGGCCAAGGAAATCGGCATTCGCAAAGTTCTCGGATCAAGCGTTTTAGGCATTGTCAGAATATTGTCTGGGGAGTTTATGAAAATGGTATTGGCATCGGTTTTTATCGCCACACCCATCGGGTATTGGGCCAGTTCTCGATGGCTTGAAAATTTCGGCTATGCCGTTGATTTGAAATGGTGGTATTTTGCCTTGGCAGGATGCTCGGCATTATTAATAGCAATGGTTACGGTAAGCTGGCAGAGCTATAGGGCAGCTACTATTAACCCCGTAAAAAGTTTACGTACAGAATGAAAGTCCCCCTCTAACTCCCCCGAAGGGGGAGGATTTAAACTCAGGGTTAAAAATGAAATTAGTTAAAATAAGTAAAAGTTAAATAGACCCATGAAGCTGTTCCCCCTCCCTTCGGAGGGGGCTAGGGGGAGGACCTAAAAAAAAGAACCATGTTTAAAAACTATCTAAAAATCGCTTGGCGAAATCTAACGAAGAACAGGCAACAAACCATAATAAACCTATTCGGACTTACAATCGGTACGGTAAGTTGTCTTATTATTTTGGTATATGTTTTTGACCAAACAGGGTATGACCAACACCATGATCATGCTGAATCTATTTATAGAGTTAGGACTATTAATAAAAATGCAGAAACAAATGGAGCGGATTTTGTTACCGCCGCTGCAGGCCCCCCTATCGCTTTTGCTATGAAAAACGACTTTCCCGAAGTCGTTGAGGCATGCCGAATTGTTCTTATGGATGAATTTAATGTCAATCTGATACGAGCTTCGGATCATGAGAACGGTTATTACGAGCCAAGGGCCTATTTAGCCGATTCTACGGTTTTTAAAGTGTTCACTTATAAATTTATCGAAGGAAGTTCAAAATCCGCATTGCATGCACCTAACACCATTGTACTCTCCTCATCTTTGGCTAATAAGCTATTCGGACAAAATAAGGCACTGAACAAGACTATCGAATTGGGTAGTGGTGAAGACGCGCTTTTAGTGACCGTTACAGGTGTTTTTGACGATGCCTACGGAAAATCACATCTAAAGCCGAATTACTACTTGAGCATGAATACTCCCGGACTTGGGGAGTACGTCAGAAACGGGGATAATTTTAGGAACAACAATTTCGTGTATACCTACGTATCGCTAGTTCCCAATACAAATGCTGCAGTATTGGAATCAAAACTACCGGCTTTTTTAAAATCACACGGAGGTGAAGAAGTTGCTGACAAAACCTTATATCTTCAAGAGGCTACCGATATTCATCTATATTCCAAGGGTATAAAATTTCAAATTGATACCGTTTCTAATATTGAGTACATATATTTTCTTTTAATTCTTGCATTTTTCATCCAATTGGTGGCTTGTATCAATTTCATTAATCTGAGTACTGCCCGTGCGAATAAACGTGCTAAAGAAATTGGGGTTCGAAAAGTCGTCGGCGCGAATAAAGGTGCTCTGATGGGCCAGTTTCTGGGGGAATCGTTTGTAGTGTCGTTATTTGCAATTTTAATCAGCATGCCCTTGGCAATACTCCTATTGCCCTTTGTCAACGAACTTACACAAAGTAGCCTGTCTTATACTTCGATTTTTAGTTGGAAGATTCTAAGTATTTTGCTCGGACTGGGTGTTTTCACAGGTCTGGTAGCGGGTATTTACCCCGCATTGGTCTTGTCTTCAAT
>QIJL01000414.1 GCA_003232435.1 Flavobacteriales bacterium
CCAAGATGGTTTTACTACCGGCGTCGTGTCGGGTAGGATCGAAAGTAACCGCTTCGCATCCCAATTCACCGCGCTCAACATATCCTGTTAGGGCTCTTGCGGTTTCTATGATATCCTGCTCCGTATAACCATTACCTTCACCTAAAGTGAAAAGTTCGTAGAGCTCACGACCATAATTTTCATTTGGATTGTTACCATTATTATATACACCATCCAAATAATACAGCATCGCATCGGTCAAGCCAAATTCGCTAATAAACGTTTTGAAGTTTCCTAAGGCATTGCGCTGTAGGCAGTTGATATAGCCATATAGAAATGCATTACAATCGTAAACATCCAATTCGGTAACCAAGTGATTGCTCCAGAAAAAACTCATGCGGTCGGCAAGAGTGTTGTTCAACAAGGCGTTCGTGTAAGCCAATCGAAATTCTTGCCGCTGTGCATTGACCATCGCGTTTCTGGCATCGTCATCGGCGGGATAATTACTATTGTTCCAATTTGCCCAAACAGGTGGGGCAATCGGAGCTGAATTAATCGCTTGATTGATAAGGTTGTCCACAACAGCGGTAGCCGATTGGCCGATTGCCGCGTTAATGGTATCGACCGAGGCACTGAACCCAAGTCTTCTGTACAAATGTTCCGCTTTATTTTTATCCAAAGGAACGGCATAAGCGTTTAGGCCTGAAGTATTGCAATTAATGAAATATTCCATAGTCAAGTAGGGCGTTAGTAAGTGACGTTCATGTGCTTGGGGCTACTAGATAACGCTGTAATGCTTGGTATATTATTCTATACGGGCTATTTTCGTTAATGTACTCATTGATTTACGACAAGCTGATCGATCCAGACGTTGAAGTGCACATTTTTTCGATGAAATGCACTATTTTGATAAACTATTTCAATTAATGTAATGGGAAAGCATAATGAATTCGGAAAAGAAGGGGAGCAAATCGCGGTTGATTTTTTAATTAAGAACGGATACAAAATCCGCTACCAAAACTACCGTTATCTGAAATCTGAAATTGATATAATCGCCCAAAAGGAAGATGTTTTGGCAATAGTCGAGGTTAGGGCTCGAAGCAACGATCAAATTATTTCCATCGCCGATACGATTACCACGAAAAAGATCAAGCTCTTGGTCTTAGGTGCCGACCACTATGTGACCGAAAATAGGTTGGAAGTCGAGGTGCGTTTTGATGTAATCACGATTCTGAAGAACAAGAGAATATTTAGAATCGAACACTTGGAAAGCGCATTTTATCATTTTTAGGAAAATCCCCTTCCTTATAATTTGTTTTATTTATAACATTTTGTTATTTTTAACGCTCAAGCAAAATCAATCATGAAAACTATCTCATCAGTAGTTGAAGAATACATCAGGAAAAAACCTTTTCTACAAAGTGCCTTGTCCCAGGGAATCATCAATTTAACATCGCTGTCAAGAATCATTAAACCTGAAATTCAGGAAGAGTTATCAAAAGACATTCGTAACGGTGCAATTGTAATGGCCCTAAAAAGATTGTCGGATGATCTAGAATTTCGAGCCACCCACAAAATAGTGAAGGTGCTAAAGAACATCGGCGAGATTACTGTACGCTCGTCCCTGACCGATTACACCTTTTTGGCTTCTGACACCGTATTGCACCAACAGGCCAAATTGCTCGAGGCCATTAAAGCGAGCCAAGATGTTTTCTATACCTCATCTCGGGGAGTGAACGAAATCAATATTGTCGTGAGCAATATTCTGGATAGTGTTGTGGAAGATTTGTTCAAGACTGAAAAATGTACCCAAAAAGCCGAAAATCTTTCCTCGATAACCGTGAAACTTCCGGCCGAGAACGTTTCATACCTGGAATCTATTATTTTATTTTCCAGCGGCTGGCTTGGGAAGGTATCGTATTATATGAAGTTATTTCCACGACAAATGAATTTACGATTTTGGTAGATGACGACCAGGTCGATGTGGCGTTCAAGACGATTAAAGATTTGAAAACGCTTTAGTGTTGTTAGGTTCGTAGTTTATGGTTTGGTGCTGGTTTCTGATTCTAGAGACTGTTTTGAAATATCTCGATTATTTTCTTATACCCTCTTTTTGCGCATAACTTCGTTAAAATTTTAAACCGTAGCGATGCTATG
>QIJL01000065.1 GCA_003232435.1 Flavobacteriales bacterium
GATTGCCTTCCACACCCTTCTGCAATATTGGATGGAACGGAAACCGCACATCTTCTCACTTGAGATGTAAGTGAAAACTGCTCATCTTTTGGGAAAGACTTCGTCAAAACATAAACCGTTTTAACCAACTTTCTTGCTTGTACCCATATGTCTAATTCCTTATAATCCAATTTAATTCAATTATCGCACGATTTACGAAAAACGATTAACCACCAACGAACAACGACCGTGGGTCGTATTGCTTAACTAATTCTGCTATTGCCGAAATATGTTCAGGTGTGGTTCCGCAGCACCCACCGACAATATTGACCAGTCTTTTTTCTACATATTCCTTTATCTGAGTAGCCATTTGCTCTGGCGATTCGTCATATTCGCCAAAGGCATTCGGCAGGCCAGCATTGGGGTGCGCCGAAATTGCGTGGTCCGTTCGGCTTGCTAAAACTTCTAAATGCGGAACCAATTGACTTGCTCCCAAGGCACAATTGAAGCCGACCGTAAGTAACGGAATATGCGATATTGAAATCAAAAACGCTTCTGCGGTCTGTCCTGAAAGTGTTCTTCCGGAAGCATCTGTGATCGTTCCGCTGACCATGATCGGCACATCGATATTGCGTTCTTCCTTGACTTCTTCGATTGCAAAAAGTGCCGCTTTCGCATTCAATGTATCAAATATGGTTTCGACCAAGAGGATGTCTGTGCCGCCATCCAATAACGCCTCCGCCTGTTGTTTATATGCAATGCGGAGTTCATCAAAGGAAATCGCTCGAAACCCTGGATCGTTTACATCCGGAGACATGCTGGCAGTCTTATTCGTAGGGCCCATACTGCCCGCCACGAATCTAGGTTTATGTGGTTCTTTGGCAGTGAACTCTTCGGCTACCTTTTTTGCAATCTTGGCGGACTCATAGTTCAAGTCATAGACTAAATCTTGCATATGGTAGTCGGCCATTGCAATGGTCGTACCTGAAAAGGTATTCGTTTCAACGATATCGGCACCGGCCGCAAAATATTTTCTATGGACTTCGGCAATAGCTTCCGGTTGGGTCAACGACAACAAATCATTGTTTCCTTGTAATGGGTGCTCCCAATCTTTGAACAGATCTCCACGGAAATCTTCCTCCTGAAATTTGTAACGCTGCAACATGGTACCCATGGCACCATCAAGCACTAAAATTCGTTCTTCGAGTATTTCCCTAATATTCCTCATTCAAAAATTTACATATTCGGTATTGCCAACAAACTTGTTTGAGTAAGTGTACATTTATATATCAAGAAAGAAAAAGGTAAGACAGAAGTCTTTTTGTTATCTGTCCCGATAACTATCGGGATAGAATGTAGCACCTTCTTTTGGCAAAGGGTTGCTAAGGCTTTATAGGGTCTAATCCCTCCACCTTTCTTGATAACTTTTACAGATTTGTAAAGAACTGAGTACAAAGTAACGCTACTACCCGTTCAAAAACAAGGAAAGTCGATGGTTTTTAGGCCCCCTAGCCCCCAAAGGGGGAATTAGTTAGGTGTATCAGTACTGTCCGGTTAAAGACGTAAGACCGCTGCGCTACTAGATGTAAGACGTAAGACTAAATTGTAGCTGTTTGAAAATCAATAGCTCTACCAGGTGATTTCTTAGCTATCCCTGAAGGTTGTATAAAATTTCAAAAGCAAGGTGTCAAGTTTCGATTCAGCATTGATGATTAATCTCTTTGGGTTTAATTCCCCGGCTTGCCTCGTTTCATTTTCCGTGATGTTTGGACCCGGACCCGCCTGCCATGCCTACGGCAGGTAAACCGGACGGGCAGGTTTCACGAATTTTCACAAATCCTCTTTTGCACGAATTGGAATTTGG
>QIJL01000091.1 GCA_003232435.1 Flavobacteriales bacterium
AGCTGGCGGCAAGCAAGGAATTTGAACTTTTACATACCAAACCCTATATCAATCGATACAGTAAAAAAGAGCAAGAACGCATTCGCGAAATTTATACGCTGGTCGATGAGCGGTATCAAAATAAAATAACGGTCGATGAAGTAGCCCAAATCTGCAATTTGACCAAGTCTGCCTTTTGTCGTTATTTCAAAAAAGCCACAGGGAATACGTTCATTAATTTTCTGAATCAGTATCGTATAAGTCAGGCCAAACGATTATTGTTAATGGGTAAGAATATAAGCGAAACCTGTTACGATTGTGGTTTTGAAAGCCTTTCGTATTTTAATAGAACTTTTAAAAAAGTAACGGGCGAAAATCCCTCAGATTTTAAAAAGAGGCTGATGACGGTTTAAAGATGAGACCCCGCCATGTGGCGGGGTTAGTTCGACTACGTGCTTTTGAAACAAAAAAATCAAAAACACTATCTCACTAAAAAAATCGCCTCAAGCATGATGCTCAAGGCGATTCCTAACTAAATAACCAACCAAAAAATTATAATTTCTTATACTGTTCTAGACCGATGTACTTTTCATCTTTTGTCTTAAATAATAACGTAGTTTCTTACGAATTCATTGCTCGATGAAATGCATCTCCTGTTAAAATTTTGAGTAGTTCATCGTTTTTTGGGCAAAGTTGGGTAGTTCGTCGATGAAATCTTGGCCGATCATTTTTAGTTACTTTTGATTTCCATAAATCATGGTAATTAAGAGCGATATGAAATTTGCCGTTTTAGGGGGAGGAAGTTGGGCGACCGCAATCGTGAAGATGCTTTGTGTCAATCAAGAAAAAGTGGGTTGGTATATGCGAAACTCCGATGCAATAGATTTTATAAAAAGAAACAAGCACAACCCCAACTATTTGACTTCTGTTACTTTTGATATTTCCCAGTTAGAACTTACCGATGAAATCAACGAGGCAATAGACAAAGTCGATATTTTGATTTTCGCCATTCCATCGGCTTTTCTAGATAGTGAAATGAAAAAGTTGAAGACGTCCTTAAAGGATAAGATCATTTTTTCCGCCATAAAAGGAATCGTACCCGAAACCGGACTCATAGTCGGCGAGCATTTCCATGAGAAATATGATATCCCTTTTAAGAACATCGGAGTTATCACTGGCCCTTGCCATGCGGAGGAGGTAGCTATGGAACGTCTTTCATATTTGACCATTGCCTGTGCCGACGAAGAAAAAGCCAAAATCGTTGCCAATAATCTTAGTACGTATTACATAAGGACTAAAGTGTCCGACGACATTATCGGTACGGAATACGCTGCTATGCTCAAGAATATTTATGCACTCGCCGCAGGCATCTATCACGGGCTAGGTTATGGCGATAATTTTCAAAGTGTGCTCATGAGCAACGCCATTCGCGAAATGGGTCGTTATATCAAGCGGGTACATAAAATGAAACGCAACATCAACAATTCGGCTTATTTAGGAGACCTTTTGGTAACGGGCTATTCCACCTTTAGTCGAAACCGAATGTTCGGTAACATGATTGGCAAGGGCTATACTGTCAAAAGTGCCCAAATGGAAATGAAAATGGTCGCCGAGGGTTATTATGCCGCCAAGAGTGCATTCGACCTCAAATCAAAATTCAAAAAGAAAGCAAGAACTCCAATAATAGATGCCGTACATGAAGTTCTTTATACTAATGGTAATGCTAAAAAAGTTTTTAAGGAGTTGACCGATAAATTAGACTAGACCTTGGGTAAGACCTGTCAGGTTTTCAAAACCTGACAGGTCTATCGAAGAGGCTATACCCGATCCAAAGAAAAATTCGAATGCTCATCGATTTGG
>QIJL01000439.1 GCA_003232435.1 Flavobacteriales bacterium
TTGGTCATGATACCCGCAACAGGTTCTTTTGCGAGGAACACTTTTTCATAGTCTTGTTTGGATTCACTCGCAAAATCTCCAGAGTTACCCAGGTGATGGGATTCCGTATACATTTTTTCATCAGGCATCAAGTCCCAGGAAGTGGGTTGTTCTTTGTCTCCGCGTGAAATATTGATTGAGCGTCGCCCGGCAATGACGACTTCCATACGCAGTTTCTTTTTTTGAGAATATATTTTTGCTGAAAAAATTCGGGGGTTTCCTCCGATTTCGCCTTGTGAGATGGTCACAAATTGGTCTGCGATGTAATCAGCGAAGGCCCGTTGTGGCGTGAGAATAAAGAGCAATACGGGTAATAAGACGAAACGAATGCTATTGTTTATCATTATTTTTCCCAAAATAGAAAGGAAAACTATAACATTATTCGTTTCAGCTCGGCAATATTGAGGGCATCATGGTTTCTTATTTTTAAGACTTCACATGTTATGAACGAGTCGTATTTTTTTTCTTATTCTGATTTTGTCCGAGGTGAATCTAATGGGGTTTCGTAGCACCAAAATTGTCGCGACCTTTGGGCCTTCTATTGCATCGCCCGAAGTCCTTTTCCGTTTTTTGAAGACCGGAGTGAATGTCGTGCGTCTGAATTTTTCACATGGAAGCCAAAAATCGCATGGAGAAACAATTGCACTAATCCGAGAAATATCCAAAAAAATAGCGGAGCCGATTGCGATTCTTCAGGATCTACAAGGCCCAAAGGTTCGCATCGGACGCTTAAAAGAGGCGTCCTATGTGCTCAAACGAAATGCATCTTTTAAACTTTTAAAAGATCCCACCTTAGGGACGGAATCTGCCGCTTCTGTGGATTACCCTGTGCTCTACAAAAAGGTGAAACCTGGTGATACGATTTTAATTAATGACGGGAATATTGTTTTAAAAGTGCAGGCGATTCAGCGCGGAGTTATTGACTGTCGGGTCATTGAAGGGGGTATCTTAGAGCCCAATAAGGGCGTGAATGTCCCTGGACGTTTTTTGGGTTTTCCTATCTTGACTGAGAAAGATCGCAGTGACCTGGCTTTTGGTTTAAAGCAGGGTGTGGATTATATTGCACTTTCGATGGTGCGTCAGGCGAAGGATATCTTGGAGGTCAAAAAAATCATTAAAAAGGCAGGATGTGCAACCCCCGTTATTGCGAAGCTTGAACAGGCCACGGCGATAGATCATCTTGAAGGCATTATGGCTGCATCCGATGGCGTCATGGTGGCACGCGGTGATTTGGGTGTGGAAATTCCTTTGGAGCAGGTGCCTCTGCTTCAGAAAAAAATAATCAAAATGGCGAATAAAGCAGGTATTCCCGTTATTACAGCGACGCAGATGTTGGAATCCATGATGGAGAGAACACGTCCGACACGGGCCGAGACTTCCGATGTCGCGAATGCGATTTTTGATGGCACAGATGCCGTCATGCTCTCAGGGGAGACGGCGACGGGGAAATATCCCTTGCGCACGGTGCAAATTATGTCGCGTATCATTGTGGCGGCTGAAAGAGAATTGTCTTCTGGCAGACAAAGGTTTCAAAAAGAGCTTGGCATTCCAGAAGCGGTGAGTCAGACGGCCTGTGCTTTAGCGGGGCAAATGGGTGCAAAGCATATCGTGACCTCGACGCTTTCAGGCGGTTCGGCGCTCCGTCTCTCAAAATTTCGTCCAAAAATTCCGATATTGGCCTTCACCCCTGAGCCACAAATTGCCCGCCGCATGGGTCTTTATTGGGGAATCTTTCCTCACGAGATGCCTCTGCTGAAACCAGAGGAAACCCTTTTTGATGC
>QIJL01000112.1 GCA_003232435.1 Flavobacteriales bacterium
TAAATTCCATCATGTTATCGGAATCTGTTGCCAATGCGCTTTTCGAAGATGAAGAACCGATCGGTAAGGTCATTAGGGTCAATAGCCAACACGATATGCAGGTAAGTGCTGTTTATGAAGATATACCCGTAAACAATTCCTTCAATGATGCACAATATATAATGCCATGGGCAAAATATATCACTACCCAAGAGTGGGTGACAAATGCGGTCGACCAATGGGGCAATAACTCATTTCAGATGTTCGCGCAAATCGCTGATAACACGAGTATGGAAAAAGTGACCCAAACTATCATAGATGTTAAAAAAAATTTGAACGAAGAATCTGTGGAATTCAATCCGAGAATATTTCTTTTTCCTATGAAAGAGTGGTATTTGCGTGGCAATTTTGAAAACGGAAAACAGTCGGGCGGCAGAATAAAGTACGTCTGGCTTTTCGGTATTATTGGCGCCTTTGTATTGCTCTTGGCCTGTATAAATTTTATGAACCTCAGTACCGCTCGATCTGAAAAAAGAGCGAAAGAGGTCGGTATCAGAAAATCGGTAGGATCTCAGAGAGGCCAATTGATAAACCAATTCCTGAGCGAATCGTTCTTGGTGGTATTGTTCGCCTTTTTAGTTGCCGTTGTATTTGTTTTATTATCGCTAAACGGATTCAACGATCTATCGAAAAAAGAGATTTCCTTTCCTTGGAACAATGGTATTTTTTGGCTCAGTTCACTTATTTTCATCTTGTTTACTTCCCTGGTCGCAGGCAGCTATCCCGCACTTTATTTATCCTCCTTCAAACCTGTTGACGTACTAAAAGGAACCTTTAAAGCTGGGAAGTATGCTGGCTTGCCAAGGAAAATTTTAGTAGTCGTTCAATTTACGGTATCGGTTGCCTTTATAATCGGAACGGTCATCGTAATGCAACAAATAAACCATGCCAAGAATCGTCCCGTTGGATATGACAAAGAGGGCTTGGTGCAGATACCTACTTTTTTCCAAGAATTCAACGGAAAATACGATCTCATGCGAAGCGAGTTTTTAGCTTCGCATGCCGTTATTGAAATGTCTTCATCGAGCAGTCCGACAACACAAATTTGGTCCAATCGAAGTGGTTTTGAATGGGAAGGAAAACCCGAAGGGTTTCAGGAAGATCTGGCTTGGACGGAGGTGTCGCCGGAGTACGCCAAATCTCTCGGTCTAAAAATAATTCAAGGAAGGGATTTTTCAAGAGAATTCGCATCCGACTCAAATGCGATTCTTATTAATCAGACCGCTCTAAAATATATGGGGCTGACCGATCCCATTGGCAAATTCTTAAAAGATGACGACGACGAAGATCCAAATCCCCCACTTAAAATTATCGGAGTGGTCGAAGATATGATTACACAATCTCCATACGAACCCGTGAAACAAGGTGTTTATGTCTATGACAAAAATGGAAATGCCAGCTTTTATAACCTACGATTGAATCCGAAACAAAGTGCAAGTCAGAACATAGCCGTGGTTGAAAGGGTATTTAAAGAACATTTCCCTGACATTCCATTTCAATATGATTTTGTGGATACAGAGTACGGAGAAAAATTCGCTTCTGAAGAACGCATTGGAACCTTGTCAGCCATTTTTACGGCCTTGGCCATACTAATAAGTTGCCTCGGTTTGTTCGGGTTGACTTCTTTTGTCGCCGAGCAGCGCACCAAAGAAATCGGGGTTCGAAAAGTATTGGGTGCCTCGGTTTTCAATGTTTGGAACATGCTCTCGAAAGACTTTTTAAAGTTGGTCATTATTAGTTGCTTTATCGCCATCCCGATTTCTTATTACGTTATGAACGG
>QIJL01000224.1 GCA_003232435.1 Flavobacteriales bacterium
CCTGGTAAATGTGGCAACTATTTGTGTTATGGTTGCACCCTGGACCTTGCGAATACCAATTTCTTTGGTGCGATGAGCAATTGTATGAGAGTCCACCCCTAACAATCCCAAGCAAGCTAGTAAAACAGCTAATATGGAGAAGCTACCAATAATTTTAGCAGTCTTAATATCCTGTTTATAGCCTTTTGCGTATTCATCTGAAATGAAAACATATTTAAAAGGAAGTTCAGGGATAATTTCATTCCATGCTTTATTTAAAAATTGCAATACACCAGCAGAGTTTTGGCTGGTAATTCTTACTGAAATGAAACTGGTATTTCCTGCATATCGATAAATTTGAGGCGCTATCTTGCGATGAAGAGATTTAAAATGAAAATCGTCAATGATCCCTATTACTTGCAATGGACTTTCATCATGCTTGAATTTTATGGACTTTTCTTGAGGATAATTCAAACCCAACATTCGAGCGGCTGTTTTATTTAGTATCACTGCCTCCACCTTGTCAGAAGCAATGTCCGGGGAAAAATTCCTACCAGCTAACAGCGAAAGGCCGTAAGTTTCGATAAAGTTCTCGTCTATGGTAGTAACTATCATTTCCCGGGATGTTTCAGGAGATTCCGGGAATGTATAAACTTTAAAGTTGTTTTGATAATACCCCTGAGGAACATTTTCGGACAAAGTTACCGATTCAAGGCCCAGTGCTTCTTTTTGGGGTTCCAGTAAATCCCTCATCCTTTCCAGTTTCTGTAAGTTGTTTGCTACTTGCCAGTAATTAAGTTCCATGGCAATAACATTGGACTTATCAAAACCCAATTTATGAGTGTTCATAAATTGGGTTTGCTTGTAAATAAGTAATACTGAAGATATCAATATAGTGGCAATCACAAACTGGGACACCACCAGGAATTTTCTTATACTCAAACCTCCTCTATCAGGGCTGGTATTTGCCTTGATAATACTTATGGGCTTGGAAGCCGAAAGAAAAAATGCTGGATAAAATCCGGCAACAAAGACAGTGAAAATCCCTAATGAGGTCAAGAAGAGTATTGCCAAAAGATAGTTGTCTGGGTATACTGAAAGCGATTTGTCTGTCAATTGATTGAAATATGGCAAAACCAACGCTGTCAAAAAACATCCAAGTACCAGGGCAAGAAGGGTTAACAAACCAGTTTCTCCTAAGAATTGTTTGATGAGCTGCCCCCTGGTAGCGCCGATAATTTTTCGTACTCCGATTTCTTTTGCTCTTTCAACAAACCTCGAAATAGACAGGTTGATAAAATTGAAACAGGCTATCAGAAGTATGGCCATGGCAATGGCCATTAAAACATACAAAGTTGCTGGGTAAATTGGTTTGCCACCGAAAAAAAAAGAATCAAACTCACCACTCAGGTGCATATTTTTAAAAGGCAGTAGCCCAAATGAGGACCTTCCTTTTAAAAATTCCGGAAGATACTTGTCAAGGATAGTGGGCAATTGCTTTTCCAATAACACCGGAGAAATGCCCTTTGATAATTGCACAAAGGTCATACTTCCCGATGCCCACCATTGAGTAAAAAAATCTGGTTCGAAGTGGAGCATTCCTGAAGGAAATATCAGCAAATCCATTTGTAAGGATGAATTTGAAGGGATGTTGCCCATGACACCGGTAACCGTAAAAGGTTGGTCTTTTAGATATATTATTTCTCCCCTGGGATCCTCTTTTTTAAAATGTTTGTCGGCAAACGTTAGCGATATGACTATCGAATGAGGCCCGTCATCAATTTTTTCTCTGGAACCCATCACCAGATTAAAGGAAAACATTTCAAAAATTTCAGGATC
>QIJL01000452.1 GCA_003232435.1 Flavobacteriales bacterium
GCTGCCATCAAGAATTTTGAGGAAAGGGGCTTTCCCTCCAAAAAGGAGGAAGCCTGGAAATACACCTCGCTCAACAGTTTGCAAAAAGTTGATTTCAGCATTTTTCCGAAAGAAGAAAATGCATTGGAATATAAAGATGTAAAGAAGTACTTCATTCACGAGATAGATACCTATAAAATCGTTTTTATCGATGGAATCTATAGCTCGAATCTGTCTGAAACCACGCACGATGGTGTCGATATTTGTCTGATGAGTTCAGCCTTGACCAAACCGATGTTCAAGGCGGTCATTGATGTTTACTTTAATAAAATCGCCTCAAGGGATGACTCTTTGACTTCTCTGAATACAGCGTTCAGTAGAGAGGGAGCATATATCTATATCCCAAAGAACAAAATGCCTAAAAAGCCTATCGAAATTTTACATTTCGCAACGGGCAACGAGGTGACCTTGATGTTGCAGCCACGCAACCTGGTAATCGTTGAGGAGAATGCAGAGCTACAGGTCATCGAAAGACATCAAAGTCTTACTTCGAACGAAGTATTGACTAATTCGGTCACCGAGATCTTTGCTGCCAAAAATGCTATTGTCGATTATTACAAGGTGCAGAATGATGCAGCGACTGCTTCCTTGATCGACAATACCTATATCGATCAAAAAAGCAAAAGTTTCGTGAATGTCCATACCTTTTCTTTCGGCGGAAAGCTAACACGTAACAACCTGAACTTCTATCAGAATGGCGAGTATATGGACTCGACTATGAAGGGAGTTACCATTTTAGGTGAAAAACAGCATGTTGACCATCATACTTTGGTACACCATATAGAACCGAATTGCGAAAGCCATCAAGATTATAAGGGGATTTACGGAGAGAATTCCACTGGCGTTTTCAATGGAAAAATCATTGTCGATAAAATCGCGCAAAAGACAAACGCCTTTCAGCAGAATAACAATATTTTGATAAGCGATAAGGCGACCATCAATACGAAGCCACAGTTAGAGATTTTTGCTGATGATGTCAAGTGCTCGCATGGCTGTACTATCGGACAGTTGGATGAAGATGCACTTTTCTACTTGCGGTCAAGAGGAATTCCGAAGAAAGAAGCCAGAGCGTTGTTGATGTACGCCTTTGCGAATAATGTCTTGGAAAGTGTACGAATTCCCGAACTGAAGACTCGTATCAATAAGTTGATAGCCAAAAAATTGGGGGTCAATTTGGGGTTTGATTTGTAATTCTAATTTGTCATTCCGAGGTACCTGCCTGCCGGCAGGCGAGGAATCTTCCTAAGTATTTGATGTGGTATCAAAATGATTAAAACAGTATTAGACATAGAGGCCATTCGAAAAGACTTCCCCATATTAAGTCGAGAAGTCAACGGAAAACCTTTGGTATACTTAGATAATGCAGCTACTTCGCAAACCCCCACACAGGTCATTGACTGCATTGTAGACTATTATTCGAACTACAACGCCAACATCCACCGAGGAGTACATACTTTATCTCAAGAAGCTACCGACAAATACGAACTGGCAAGACAGAAAATCCAAAACCATTTTAATGCCGCCAAATCGCATGAGATAATTTTCACTTCGGGTACTACCCACGGCATCAATCTGGTCGCAAACGGATTTTCATCATTCTTAAAAAAAGGAGATGAGATTTTGGTTTCGGCCATGGAGCACCATTCGAATATCGTTCCTTGGCAAATGCTTGCGGAGAAAACCGGCGCGGTCTTGAAAGTCATTCCGATGAACAGGGAAGGTGTATTGTTGATGGCCGACTATCAAGAATTGCTATCTGAAAACACAAAA
>QIJL01000599.1 GCA_003232435.1 Flavobacteriales bacterium
TATCGTTGAAATTGGTCGAAGCTCCCTCTGAAACTTTTCCAATAAGATCTCCCTCAGTGTGCGGCTCTATTTTCGGAGGGTCAAGATACCAAGCGTTTACGTTCGAGCTATCGCCGCGCATGGGTATTGAAATATCCAAAGGTTTGTAGAGGTCGATTTTGTAGTTTTTGTTGTTGTGTTTTATGGTTGCGATCATGAAAAATTCGTAATTACGTGCAAATTAAGATATTCTTTGATATTCAGACCCTTCCATCATTCAGACGAAAAAGTCGGGATGCCATCTTCCCTTATCTAAGGGAAGGAGCCTCCCCAATTTGAACTTTACTCAATAAAGAACAAGTTGCTTGAAATTCCATCGGCCAAAAACTTCCCTTTTTTGGCAACTTTTAGGGTATCCCGATCTAAAACCAATAACTTTTGTTCAATGGGTTTTGAAGATTGCTTTTTCAAATAATCGCAATATCGATTTCCGTATTCTGATGTGATTTTTTTCAGGGATACGCCCCAGATCGTTCGCAGCCCGGTCATGATATATTCATTGTATCGGTCGGTCGTAGTTAATATTTCCGTTTCCATCGGAAGCTTTCCTTCTTGAATGGACTTGAGGTATTTTGAATTATTGCTGACATTCCAACCTCTGCTTTGCCCATCGAAAGAATGTGCCGAAGGGCCAATGCCAATGTATTTTTTCCCCTGCCAATAGGCGGTATTATTTTTGGAGAAAAAGCCTTCCTTTCCAAAATTCGATGTTTCATAGTTAATGAATCCTTCTTTCTCTAAAATATCCACTAACAAATGGAATTGTTGCTCCGCTAATTCATCATCGACATTCTTGATTTTCCCCGCCTTGATCATATGTGCTAAAGCCGTTTTTGGTTCTACCGTCAATGCATAACAGGATATATGTGGAATATCAAAGGATAACGCTTTTTCTATATTTTGTTTCCAACGGTCATTGCTCATTCCGGGAATTCCGTAAATCAAGTCGATAGAAATATTCTCAAAGAGACGTGTCGCCCCGGCCAACGATTCTAAAGCTTCTTCAGCCGAATGGGCACGGTTCATCAGTTTCAGATCCTCTTCAAAAAAAGATTGTATTCCGATGCTAAGGCGATTAATGGGACTATTGGATAGTTGGATTAAACGATTTTTGGAAAGGTCGTCAGGATTCGCTTCCAACGTAGTTTCTGGATTTTCGGAAACCTTATAATTCTCATAAACCGTATCAATAAGTAGTTCAATTTCTTCGGAAGTTAAAACGGAAGGTGTACCCCCGCCGAAATAAATAGTTTCAACAACCTCTCCGTGATAGCTATCGGGATTGAATCCTTCTTTTCGAAGTTCAAGTTCTTTCTGCAAGGCCGAAACCATTGCATCTTTTTTTGCCATCGAAGTAGAAAAATGAAAATCACAATAATGGCAAGCTTGTTTGCAAAAAGGTATGTGGATGTAGATACCGGACATTTTTTAGTAAAAAGTAATTAGTGAGTAGTAATTAGTGAAAAGTAATAAGTGAAAAGTGAGTAGTAACAAGCAATCGTGACATATTCTATTTTGAACCGAATTTACCTGGATTGTAGATCATATAGTGAATCAACTTTGCTATTTGAACGGTTTGCTCAAAGAGCGCCTCGAACTTTTCCGAATCGATATATTTACATTCTTTTGCAAATTCTAGCCATGTTTGAGTTTCTAAGTTTTCTCCATCACTATCTGTAAGTTTAGAAATAAAATGTTTCGGATAGCGGCGCTTCGCATAAGATTCCGCAATATTTGCACATACACTTCGCGAAGATCTTCTAATTTG
>QIJL01000135.1 GCA_003232435.1 Flavobacteriales bacterium
GTGAAATCGCCAAGGCGTTGGACAAATCGATCCTGCGTGTCGAGGATGCCGTTATGGAAACCTTGTCGCAAACTCCGCCAGAATTGGCCGCTGATATTTACAACACAGGAATCTATCTCGCTGGTGGCGGGTCGATGCTACGCGGACTCGATAGAAGACTGTCTCAAAAAACAGACCTTCCGGTATACATTGCGGAGGATCCCTTGAGAGCGGTTGTTAGGGGTACCGGAATTGCCTTGAAAAACTTGGAACGCTACAAGAGCATCCTTATAAAGTAGTCCTTAGGATACTGCTGTGGATTTCTGATTCCATCTAGTGTCAAGTCAAGTGTAAAACTACGGGTAAGTCGCAGTTATTTTTTGAATTTCGCGAAATGATAAAAAGTCAGCATAGCCGTAGCACGAAAAAGAGCAAGACTTGGCCCGTCTTTTTAGGCTTGACTTGACACTAGGGCCAATCTTTTTATAGAGCAAGTGAATGCAGCAGATTATCAACTTTATCATTAGGTATAAGAATTTTCTTCTTTATATCTTTTTGTTGACCGTTTCCCTTGGCTTTACCATACAATCACATTCATATCACCAATCGCGGTTTTTCAATTCTTCGAATTGGCTCACTGGCAAGATCTATAAAGCATCACATGGTGTCTCATCATATTTCGAACTTCAAAAAGAAAACAAAGCACTTGTCGACGACAACAAAAGGTTAAGAAGTCTGCTTTTCAATACCCAGGCGAACGACTCGATCATACTTGATTCGATACCGTTGATCCATATCGTTACCCCAGCGAAGGTTATTAAAAACAGTTATGCAGATCATAGAAATTACATTACGATCAATAGGGGTAAAAAAGATAGCGTAAAAATCGATATGGGGGTCATAACGGATAATGGTATTTTGGGGATTATAGAAAATACCTCGAACAAGTTCGCGACCGTGCAGAGTATATTGAACGAGAAATCAAATATCAATGCCAAGATCAAGAATACCGATCACTTTGGATCTTTGGTCTGGAATGCCGAAAATTACAATGCCGTGCAATTGATCGACATTCCGCGATTGGTTCCTTTGTTGGTTGGCGATACTATTGTTACGGGTGCTATGAGCAGCATTTTTCCTGAAAACATTCCAATAGGTACCATTAACAAGTTCAAGCTCGATGATTCAGAGAATTTTTATACCATAGACGTTTCCCTTTTCAACGATATGACCAATATCAAGAACGTTTATATTGTCAGCAATGCGAATAAAAAAGAGATAGAAGAATTACAAATCGAGACCGAAAGCGATGATCAGTAATTACTACTTTATCAATTTTATACGTTTCACCCTTCTTGTGCTGGTGCAGGTCTTGGTATTCAACAGGCTCAACTTTTTCGGGTTCATTAATCCGATGGTTTATATCTTGTTCTTGTATTGGTATCCGATCAAGCAGAACAGGGGCCTTTTTATAGGTCTGAGTTTTTTACTCGGTCTGTCCATTGATTTCTTTTCCGATACCATGGCCATACATGCGGCCTCGACGATTACCATCGCTTATTTGAGACCAATGATCATGCGTTTTGTCTTTGGTGTCAATTATGGGTTTCAAAGCTTTCGATTGGGCAACGCGACAAGAGTACAACAAATCACGTTTTTAGCGTTATTAATAGTAGTGCACCACACTATCTTCTTCACGCTAGAGATTTTCAGTTTGGGAAATTTGCTGCTGATTTTGAAGAAAATAGTATCAAATGGCCTGGCCGCCTTGGTGCTCTGCCTACTGTTCGGCTCACTTTTTAGCGTTAGAAAAGAATAATGAAGAAGATATTGCTTTCATCGATAATCGTAATAATCGGCATCGTCTTTATCGGCAGGCTTTCGTATTTGCAAATTTTCAGCTTTTCCCCTGATCAACTTTTAGAAGACCCTGCAATCAAGGCAATCTATGACTACCCCGAACGTGGCTATATCTATGACCGCAATGGCAAGCTCTTGGTCGGGAACGACCCGGCTTATGATGGTCATGGTCATACCAAGGGAAGTAAAAGCCCTGGACACCGTTGAATTTTGTAATCTCTTGAACCTTGAGAAAGAAAAATTCAAAAGGAAATTAAGAAAGGCACGTATTTATTCCCCACCCTCAGTACTTGTACCCCAATTATCAAAAGAAGACTACGCTCGATTACAGGAAAAAATGCGCCATTACCGTGGCTTCTATATTCAAAAACGATCTCTGCGCTATTATGATACGCCAAGTGCTGCAAACGTATTGGGCTATATTAGCGAGGTAAATGAACGTGATTTGGCTAAAAATCCGAATTACGTACAAGGGGAATTAACAGGGCGTACAGGTGTTGAAAAAGTATATGAAGATACCCTAAGAGGAAGCAAAGGTATTCAGTATATTCAGAAAGATCGCTTTAATAGGGACATAGGTCCTTACAAGGATGGTGATTTGGATACTCCCCCAATACAAGGAAAAGAGATTCATATTACGATCGATAAAGATCTTCAGGAATACGGAGAAAGATTGATGCACGGTAAATGGGGCGGAATAGTCGCGATAGAACCGTCATCGGGTGAGATCTTAACGATGATATCAGGCCCAACTTATGACCCTGCATTATTAGTTGGAAGAGAACGATCCGCCAACTATAGCAAATTGCATTACGATACCATATCCAAACCAACTTATGATCGTTCCATTCTGGCCGAAGGTTCTCCCGGCTCTCCATTTAAGGCACTCAACGCCTTGGTAGCCTTACAGGTTGGTGCCATTACACCAAGCACCACCTTTACATGTTATAATGGTTTTTACGTTGGAAGAACAAAAAGGGGTTGTCATTGTGGCGGTGGTACAAGAAACATGAACGTTGGCATCTACAGGTCATGCAACGCATATTTTGCGGGTACCTTCAGAAAAATCTATGAAAAATTCGAGACTACGGATGAAGCACAAGACGTTTGGGAAAAGCATATGAAAAGCTTTGGCCTGGGCAACTATCTGGGTTCCGATCTGCACACGGGTAGAAAAGGAAGAATTCCCAGTAAGGAATATTACGATAAATGGTATGGTGACAACCGTTGGTCATCCTCTTATATCATTTCTAATTCAATAGGTCAAGGTGAAATTTCGGTAACCCCCATACAGTTGGCCAATATGACTGCTGCCATTGCCAATAAAGGCCATTATTACACCCCGCACGTACTCAAAAAAGTAGAGGGTAAAGATATTACCGATCCTGCATTCGTAGAACCCAAGTACACGACCATAGATAAAAAACACTTTGATCCGGTAATAAAAGGTCTGGCCGATGTTTATACTAAAGGAACTGGTCGAGGGGTGCAGATACCGGGCATTGAAATTGCCGGAAAAACAGGTACCGTAGAGAATTTTACCATTATCGATAGTGTCAAGACACAACTTACCGATCATTCGGTTTTCATTGCTTTTGCGCCGGTTGAAAATCCAAAAATAGCCATTGCCGTATATATCGAGAACGGCTACTATGGTTCGAGGTATGCGGGTCATATCGCCTCATTGATGATCGAAAAATATATCAAGGGAGAAATCACACGAAAAGATCTTGAAAAACGCATGCTTGAAAGAACATTGGAACACGAATATGCGAAACCCTATAGCGGGGAGGAGTTCAAGATAAATGAATACGATTGGAGCAAACATGCCATAAAAACTAAAACGGAGATCCGTTCAAGATAAACGAATATGGCTGGTAGAAGTGTTCTAAAACGAATCGATTGGCTTACCATATTTTTTTATCTCGCCCCTAGTCGTCATAGGTTGGGTAAATATCTATTCAAGTACTTTTACCGAAGCCGATCAATCGATTTTTGATTTTAGCACTTTACACGGCAAACAATTGTTTTTCATTCTGGTAAGTTTTGCCTCTATCGTCATTCTTCTCAGTCTAGATCCCAACTTTTATGAACGCTTTTCGAGTGTGTTTTATGTCGTGGCACTAGTGCTTTTATTAGGGCTTTTTCCGTTCGGAAAAACGATATCCGGTGCAACATCATGGTACGATCTGGGTTTTTTCAACCTGCAACCTTCAGAGTTTGCCAAGGTCGCTGCGGCACTCGGCCTTGCGAAATACCTAAGTGATATTCAGACCGATATAAAGCGGCGAAAAGATCAATTATATTCTTTTTTAATCATTCTGATCCCCGCAATTTTGATTATTCCACAACCGGATCCGGGTAGTGCCCTTGTATTTTTTTCTTTGTCATTCGTTATTTTTCGGGAGGGGCTTCCCTTGTATTTTTTGGGAATCGGACTCTTTGCGATCCTTGTATTCGTAACGACCCTAATGTTCGGTACGCTATGGATCGGTATTGGCCTGGCGGTATTGCTGGTTCTCTTCTTAATGTTGAAAAATAAAAAATTCAAAATACCCGTTCTACCGGTTACCTCAGCAATTGTTTTGACTATTTTGTTTTCTTTATCGGTAAACTTCGCCTTCAACAATGTATTCGAGCAAAGACATCGAGATCGCTTTAGCCTCTGGTTGCGATTGGAGAAAGACCCCGATAAATTGGAAGAGATCCAAAAGACCATTGGTTACAATACATATCAGTCGGAAAAAGCTATTGAATCTGGCGGGTTTTTTGGGAAGGGCTTCTTGGAAGGTACCCGGACCAAAGGAAACTTTGTGCCAGAGCAGCATACCGATTACATTTTTAGTACCGTTGGCGAAGAATGGGGGTTCATCGGCACGGCAACTGTGATAGTAATATTTACCTTGATGTTCCTACGGCTGGTCTTTTTGGCAGAACGACAGAAAAACGATTTTGGTAGAATGTACGGCTATGGGGTAATCTCTATTTTATTGATCCATTATTTTATAAATATCGGAATGGTTATCGGGGTGTTGCCGACTATTGGAATCCCCTTACCGTTTTTCAGTTACGGTGGATCCGGATTATTGTTTTTTACCGCTCTGCTCTTTATTTTTTTAAAGCTGGATGCCAATAGGATGAAAGAGGGAATTTAAAGAGGTACGAAATACGAGGTTAGAAATACGAGGTTTCAAATCCGAAATTTGAGGCGTCAAGTTCAAATTTTGATACAACAACAGTGACTATTTAGCCGAAGTGCTCCCCCCCTTTGTCATTCCGAACGAAGTGAGGAATCCCTTGAGGGTGTTGACACTACCTTTCACCTGTATTGAACTGCAAACACAGGGGCCTTCTTGCCAATACTTCGGCAGGCTCAGTACAGGTACTTCGACAGGTGTTATATTGAGCCTTTCGGCTACGCTTAAGACAGACTAAAGTCGAAATACTCAGTACAAGTACCGGCATCGGCCACCGATCCCAAAACGGGACCCGGACAAGCATATGCAGGGATTCCTCGTGCCTCGGAATGACAAGAGAGGGGCTGAACGGTCAGGGCAAACGCATCATAAATTGAGTATTTTCAAGAGGTATTGGTTGCTCCATGCTGCTTTAAGCCTTCTACTCTTGACTCCTATTTTAG
>QIJL01000109.1 GCA_003232435.1 Flavobacteriales bacterium
AATGCTTACTCACAACAGAGACTATGAACTAAAAAATCTTGCTGCAAAACCATAAGGGATGTTCAGGCTGACCCTATTTGTACTATTTGTATATTTTTCACAAACTCAAGCCTTAAAAGTCAACAGCAGACTTGACCCCTTTAGGATTAGAGCAAGACGTGAGCAATGCCGTTACTGATATCGATCAACTAAGTGAAATGGCAATCAAATCAAAAGAAGCCTTGGGCGTCGATAAGCTTAAAGTCGTCGCCGATGCGGGATACTGTAACGCGATAGAAATCGAACCTGCGAAAATGAGAACATTGAAACCTATGTTCCAAAAACTAACACCTCTATCAGCACCAAACAAGGACTATTTGGGAAAGAACAGTTCTCCTTCGACACCGAAAATAATCGTTACATCTGCCCTGCGGGAAAAAACCTACCCTACCGATTTGAGGGGACCGAAAAACGTCGAGACAAGATAAAACATGTCCTCTACTACGTCGGTGAATCGTGTCAAAGTTGCGAACAAAAAATACTCTGCACAAAAAGCAAAACGCCGAGGCGGATCACAAGATGCCCGGAAGAAGGGGCGATTGATCGGATGCAGCTTCGCATGCAGCAGCACCCTGAAATCATGAAAAAGCGAAAGGCAATCGTAGAGCACCCTTTTGGAACAATCAAGTTTTGGAATCATCAAAATGCATTCTTGATGAAAGGCCTTGAGAAAGTCCGAGCGGAATTTAGTCTCTCAACATTGGCCTACAACATGAAACGAGTGATCAAGATTGTTGGTGTTAAAAAGATGATCGAAGCCCTTGCTTAAAGGGGCTCTATTGCTATTTTTTTAAGAAAAAACACCAAAAAGGCTTGTTCTAAAGAAAAAAAGTCAGACCGAGTAACCAAAACACCAAAATCCATAAATTTTCGGTTTAAAGGGAGAAATCCCGAAAAGTTTTCACACAGTCTGGCGACGGGTTATGCCAAGTTGACAATACGAGCTGGCTTTAGACTAAACTCTGTAGTATCAATTTTTGTATTTTTATTTATTTGTCGATTCTCATCACAAAAATAATTATGATATTTAGCTGCCCACATATATTTACTCCATATGGGAGGCCTATTTTTGTACTCAACCAGTCTATTCTCAATTATTTCTTTGTGGCTCTGCAATTCTTCCTCATAGACATCACCTTCTTCGAGAAGGGTGTCTAAATAATTAACGAAATACTGACCATCGCTATCTCTAAGGAGATTTCTATTTTGCGGCGCATGAGCATGCTCAGAGTAGTACTGGATATGTTGATCAACAGATTTTTTTGCTGTCAGAGACAATATTATTCTAGGATCCCGCGATAGTTCATGCTCGGCTTCATATGCTTCCGTCAAGCCACTACCAAAAACCACAATATCATCCATGTATAAATCACCGATTGATATTGCACCTCTGACAAAAAAACCTTCAATTGTCAGAACCAGTTGAAAGTAGGATAATTCACTGAATACACGACCCAGCTCAAATTCGCCATCATCCTTTATAGGATGCCCAATCACAATATTATCGGTAAAAGAACGGAATGCTGAACAATTTTTATTGGTAAGTGACTTTTCAGATATACTATCCGTCTCAGGATTTACATATCTTTGTGCTTTTTTTAAGGCAGCATGAAGCTTCAGCAGCAACTCTTGGCTTTTTGAATCCTTCTTTGCCCTCTTTATAAGATCCGAATAACCTAAAACATCAATGAAGGCAACCACTGACTTCAGAAGTTTTGGAACACCGTCTTCATCTATGTAGGGATTTCGAGTTTTGTTCATTTCATTTCCAGGCATAACGGATGAAGCTAAGCCGCCGCGCAACGACTCCAAATAAAAATCGAAACGCTTTCTGCGGTCGGTCTTGAGCGACGTGTTGAACGGAGCCGCTCACGCGGAGAGAAAGACGGCTCTGTTGTATTGCCCTAAGATGTGACCTCATCTAGCACCCAGAGGAGGGACATCC
>QIJL01000057.1 GCA_003232435.1 Flavobacteriales bacterium
TCGTCGCGAAGTATTGACCAATGATTTCTTTGCAAATCTCCTCGATTTAAGTGTGAAATGGGAAGACACATCAGAAGACGAAACTGTTTTTTCCGGACGTGACCACACGACCGGTTCAATCAAGTGGACGGGCACTCGTGCAGATCTTATATTTGGATCCAACACAGAATTGCGTGCCTATGCCGAAGTTTATTCGTGTAACGATTCTGAAAAGAAATTCTTGAATGATTTCGTATCGGTATGGACCAAAGTGATGAACCTTGACCGTTTCGATTTGGCTTAGTTGCGTTAATGACGGGTAAATAATTATTCAATGTAAAAGGTGGTTTGGCAACAGGCCGCCTTTTTTATTCGAATGCTTCAGCAAAGCTTATATACTAGAAATGAGCACAATACGCTCATTTGAATGAAAAAGTATCGTATATTGACCTACTTCTTGAAGAAATTTCAAGAAAATGTCCAATTAAAGAGAACTCGAACGTAATTAATATATGAACTCGTTTAAACTTTTTGGATTGAGGCGAAAATTAGCCATTTTGGGTCCGGTTGAAGGCGTTTTTGAGTCGCATAGCATCGCTACGGGACGAAAAAAGGGCAAAAAGCGGGCACAAAAGGGCAATTTTTTAGCCAATTGAAAAAGTTTAAACGAGTTCTATACGTAGAACGACGACGAATATTAATTTAAACACGATTTGAAATGAAAAAAATTATTTTGCCGATCGTAGTATTGGCTTTGGTAAGCTTCGGGATAATCGATCCTGGGTTGACCGATGAAGAAAGGAAGATGGCCATTGAAGAACTGGCCCGGACCCAAGAACGTTTAACTAGCACCGTCGAAGGGCTTAGCGACGAGCAATTGAACTTTAAAGCAACCCCAGAATCATGGTCGGTAGCTGAATGCATAGAACATTTGGCCATATCGGAGGGTATGATCGGCGGAATGTTACAGGGTGCTTTAAAAGAACCCGCAGACGCTTCAAAGCGTGATTCGATAAAAATTGCCGATACCGATTTGATGAAGATGATTTCTAACCGTGATCAAAAGGTTAAAACCAGGGAGGCCTTTGAACCTTCGGGGAAATTCGGTTCGCATGCGGAAACCGTAAAGGCGTTTACGGATAAGCGTGGTGAGCATATCGAGTACTTAAAAACTACTCGAGATGATCTTCGCAACCACTATGGCCAATTACCATTCGGTACAGTTGACGGTTTACAGATCCTATTGTTCATGAGCGGACATACTGAACGCCATGTAGCACAAATGGAAGAAGTTATCGCACATGCCGATTTTCCTGCAATGACAGTGCCACAACCCAAATAGCAAAATTCAGAGACATAAAAAAACCGTCCGCCAAAGGCGGACGGTTTTTTTATTCCCGAACATTTGGGCTAAAATCATGTGGAGCGATTTGTGGCGCATTGATAGTGCCATTCCCTCCCGAGTCGTTATAAATCGTCCACTCCGAAAAAGTGTAAGCCTGATTTCCTTGAGTGACATCGGCATTTCGCAAGGCACGCCCATTTTCAAATTCGTGATCGGTACCTGTTCCATCTTCGCCGACGACTCCGAATATATCGATTACCGACCCGAATGGATCTACCAATTCTAAATTGTCGTCGCCGTTAGAATCTGCAGGGCTGTTAGTACCCACTCCCATATCCGGAGCAAAACCATATACCGATTCAAATTCCATCGAATCCGACGAAATAACAAAAGTACTTTGGCCTTCAATTACAAAATCCGATAAATCGATAGTCGAGCTTACCTCAGTATTGTCGTTTGTATAACGTCTTTCCGAACTTGAATTGTAGAGCTCAACAAACCGCGCCCCTATATTGTTGTCGGGGTCTGCCAATTCGGATATGAAAATCTGGGTCGAGGTAAACTCATCGACCAAATCTTCACAGCGCCCTTCGGAAAAATCAATATCCACCAATTCCCGAATAGCCAAACTGTAATTGTCATTTTCTCGTAGCAACACCCCTCTAATGGTTCCGTTACCCACGGGAAGCAATTCAGATTGAAAATCGGCAAAACCACTATTCAGCAAGATAATTTCGTTGTCATTGCAATCGATTAGGGTTCGTTCGGTCTCCTTGCGTTCGATTGCAAAAGTCTGGCCTAATTCTTCTTTCCAAAATTTCCATCGAATTGAATTGTACCAAGGTATTGGTCAGGTTTTCCTGTAAATCGACAACACCGATTTGTGTGGGTCGAATACTTGTCAAAGGATCGCAGGAAGCAAATATATGCTCGTCAACTACGGCCGATGGCAATCTTCCTACGGAAACATTTCCGAAGGAGGTAAAGACCCCCCCGATCTTAAAGACATCCTTGCTTTTTCCCAGATATAGCCCTTTCAATTTGATAAATATTTTACTTCCAACAGGATAAAATAAATGCGAATCCCTTAGGTCCATTTCAATTTGAAACCCCTCGTTGGGAGTATCGGGATTGTCTTGAAAATGGAGTACGCTGAAAAAATTCCCGGCACGGTCCGATGAAATTACATAGCCTTCGATGATTAGATCTTCTTGAATTTGAAAAGTTTTGTCCGTGTATAAATTTTTGACTTGGGCGTAGGTTGCATTGGCGACCAAATCTGAGGGGCATGAATCTTCCGGCGGGTCGAAATTACGGTCTTTAACACAACTGAATAGTACTGGAATCGCTATAAGTGCCAAGATTTTCGCTTTGTTATATCTTTTGTTCATACTTTCTTTTTTCCGTGCATTTCATCTTGATCTAGACGTATCGGGTTTTGAGACCTGTCAGGTTTTCAAAACCTGACAGGTCTACTCCCGACCTAAAAACCCGCAAGGTCTTCCTCCTTCGGCGGACAGGTTTTTTGACCTTGTAGGTTTAACTTCA
>QIJL01000318.1 GCA_003232435.1 Flavobacteriales bacterium
GGCCATCTCCCGCAAGGGGTAATAGATGCGTTGGTAGGCAAGGTGTACCGCATTCTCCACCAAGGCCTTGTCCTGTGGGGAATACCCACGTGCAGGGTTGATCACGCAGTTGTAATGGCGTGCAAAATCCTTGAAACCACGGTTGATCTGCGCCTCATATCTGCTGGCCTTTGTTACCGCCGATTTCAGGTTGTCCGATACGATGGCCTTGGGAACGCCCCCGTAAAAATGAAGGGCATTTTCACAGCAACCGATCAGGTCTTCGCGCTTTTGGCTCCTGCAGGCCTCCACATAGGTATACTGGCTATTGGGGAGTATCGCAACGAACACCTCGACCGGGACCAGTTCCCCCGTGTCCCTGTCCACGATATGGAGTTTCTTGCCGGCGTAGTCGATGAACATTTCCTTTCCGGCCTCGTGCTCGAGCTTCATCGAACCTTTGATCTTCGAGTACTTGCGACGGTAATGTTCCATGAACTGGGTGTACCCATAAGGTCCCTTTGCCCTTTGGGCATATTCATGGTAATGATATAAAAAGGTGAAACCGGGGTGGTTACGGGCCTTGTTCATCCCCTCGAAATAGCGCATGAGATCATCATAACGATCATTGTCGATCGTGGTACGGGAAGTGAAAAGTGCCTCCAGACGGACATTGTCGAAGCAAAGTAGTTCCTTGAAGGTATGACCGCTGCCCTTGAACGAACGCATATAGGTATTTACCGTATTGCGAGAGATGCCCAGGGCACCCCCTATTTTCCGGTTGCTGCATCCGTCCAAATGCAAGGTGAGAATCTGTTTTAAATCCATTGGATCAAGTATGTTGGCCATATCGTGCTTTTATGCTAGCGCGATAAGGTAATTGCTTGATCTCTCAAAGTGGCACAAAACGAAACGTTGCCACTGGCACAAAACGAACCGAAATGGGCCGGGGCCTACAACATAGTGGCACAGATCGAACCGTAAATATTGGCACGGTTTGAACCGAAATCACTGGCACAATGACTCCGAAATGGGTGGCACAAATCGAACCGAATTAGCCAACACTTCAACTTTTTCTGTATCAAAATGTACGAATGAGTAAATGATTACTTAAAATAATAACAATCAAAATTTGATACAATGACAAAAAAAACATTTTTACTAGCAACAGGAAAAATTAATCCTGAAAACAAACATTTATTACCCGAATATTCTGCTAAAACATCTGAATTGATGATAAAAGGTGGCGGAAAAATGGTTTCCGTATTTATGGTAAAAGAAGCAATATTTGGAGAAAATATCCCACAAACATTAGCAGTTTTAGAGTTTCCTGATGTAGAATCTATTAGAAAAGTGGTAGACTCGGAAGAGTACAAAGCAGGAATTTCCACACGAGAAAAATGTTTTACAGAACTCAACTATTTTGTTGGAGAACAACAATAGTTTAAAAACAAGAGAAAAAGCAATTGCTTTTTCTCTTGTTTATTTTGCATTCTTTCTTATTTCAAGTGCTTTTTTATTTCCTTTTTTCGCAGGATTTCTTAAAGCGTGCCGAATTACCCATTTCAGTTCTGTACTGGCGTTTTCTAGCCATTTTTCACATATTTGTAACGCTAAATCTAAATGGTCTTTGGCAATATCTCCTAAGTGATTGGCAACACTTCTTCTTACATATAAATCTTCATCATTTTTTAAATGTTCTAATATAACTAAAGCAGGATTTGGGTCTTTTACAAAGGAATCTATTTTTGTTGACCAGGGCAATCTTGGTCTTGTGCCTTCAGAACAGAGTCTCCTTACGTGAGGGTT
>QIJL01000037.1 GCA_003232435.1 Flavobacteriales bacterium
AAAACGGAGTTTATGTCGTCAATGCCGATATAAACGGAAAGACTGTCTCAGGAATGATGAACATCGGATACAATCCCACCGTAAATGGCACCAAAAGGAGTATCGAAATTCATTTTTTCGATTTTGAGCAAGATCTTTACGACCAATCGATACAGGTAAACATTTTACAACGTATTCGTGACGAACACAAATTCGATTCTGTCGAAGAGCTACAAAAACAGTTGGAAAAAGATCGTGAAACCTCGATTTCAGTTTTGTCAAAGTAGATGTTCAATAAATTACTTTTTACCAAAATAGATAACAGTCAGCTGATCCTTTTTCGGATTTGCCTTGGAGTGCTACGGCGCCATAATAACCGGCTGGGTCAAAAGAACTTTAATCGAGCCCCGGTTCACATTCAATTTTATCGGATTCGATTGGCTACAACCCTTGCCCGGAAATGGAATGTACTTCTACTTTTTTATAATGGGAACCCTCGGGGTCTTGATCATGATCGGCTACAAATATCGGTTCAGTGTAATTGCGTTTACCATTATGTGGGCAGCAGTATATCTCATGCAAAAAACATCATACAACAATCATTATTACTTGTTGGTCTTGATTTCGTTGTTCATGTGTTTCTTTCCGGCAAATCGAAGTCATTCATTGGATGTCAAAAAAATCCCGGGCCTGAAAAGCGATTCAATGTATTCTTGGGTAAAATGGGCCATAATTCTACAACTTTTTATCGTCTATACCTATGCCTCGGTTGCCAAGCTATATGGCGATTGGTTCGATTTGAGAATCGTCAGGATCTTGATGCTCGACAAAGCCGACTATTATATTATCGGAGAGCTTTTGCAGCAACCATGGATACATCGAATAATCGCTATCATGGGCATCTTTTTCGATCTTTTGATCGTGCCCGCTCTTTTATGGAGGCCTACTCGAAAAATCGCCTTTGGCGTTTCCATATTTTTTCATCTGTTCAATTCGATCGTCTTTCAAATCGGAATATTCCCTTACCTATCCTTGGCATTTGCGGTCTTCTTTTTTGAGCCGGAAACCATCCGAAAGATCTTTTTCAAAAAGAAATTGCCTTTTTTGTCCGGGAAAATTCCAAACCTGCCGGCCGGCCGGCAGGTTCCATCTTACAAAAACATCCTATTTATTTTAGGGGGAGTTTATTTCTTGGTCCAACTCTTGCTTCCGATTCGACATCATTTTATAAAGGATGATGTACTTTGGACGGAAGAAGGTCACCGGTTAAGTTGGCGAATGATGTTGCGCAGTCGCTCCGGAAATATCAAATTCAGGGTTCTCAATAAAAAGTCCGGGGAATCCGTTCAGGTAAATCTTGATGATTACCTGACCAAGAAACAAGGTCGTAGAATAGGAAGCTACCCCGATTTTATCTGGCAATTCGCACAAAGACTAAAAAAAGAATATGCGGGAAAGGGAGAATCAATTGCAGTATATGTGACCTCAAAAGCAAGTGTAAACGGAAAGCCCTACAAAGCTTTTATTGATCCAGATGTGGATTTGGCCAATACTCGGTGGAATTATTTTGGGCATAATGAATGGATATTGCCTTCCAAAAAAGCCGAAATTCCCAAATAACCCTAAATTTGCCTTTCAAATAACAAATACCGATGCTACAATTACAGGTCATTCGTGATAATAAGGATGAAATCGTCAATGCTTTGAGCAAGCGAAACATTGATGCGACCTCATTATTGGATAATGTACTGCAGCTTGATGAAAAAAGACGCACGACCCAAATGAATTTGGACAGCATCCTTGCGGAAAGCAATAAACTTTCAAAGGAAATCGGCGAACTTTTTAAAAGTGGAAAAACGGACGATGCGAATGTCTTGAAAGAAAAAACCGGTACACTAAAGGAAGAATCAAAGCAGTTGGGCGAAGATTTGAATACTACGGCCAAAGAACTTCAAAATCTGCTCTATCAGATTCCGAATGTGCCACATGAATTGGTTCCATCAGGAAATTCAGAAGAAGATAATGAGGTTCCTGTTCTCGATACCGATGCCCTACCGCATTGGGAGCTTGCCAAAAAATACGACATTATCGATTTTGAGCTCGGCGTGAAAATTACCGGGGCGGGTTTTCCGGTCTACAAAGGAAAAGGGGCAAAATTGCAGCGTGCTTTGATTTCCTATTTTTTGGATAAAAACACCGAAGCGGGTTACAACGAAATACAAGTACCATATTTGGTAAACGAAACATCGGGTTATGGCACAGGGCAATTACCGGATAA
>QIJL01000337.1 GCA_003232435.1 Flavobacteriales bacterium
TATCTCACAAAATGCCTTTATGCAGAAAAGATCTATCACAAATCGAAGACTATCGACATTTTGCTAAAAAGCATTTCTTATTTTGAATACAGTAGTCTACAAATAATCGGCAACGAGAATGTAAGGGAATTGGTAAGACGAGAGTTCGGGGATTGTGAATTCGACCGGCATCCTATCGACTTGATTTTTGTCGAAGAAATAATTCCAGATCTGTTGTCCGGCTTATTGTCCGCAGAACAAATTCATGATAATTCGATGGTTTTGATAAATCATATCCATAAGAACAAGAATACAACAGCACAATGGAATGAAATTATAAAAGAAGAAAAGGCGACCGTCACCATCGATTTCTTTCATTGCGGATTCGTTTTCTTTAGGCAAGAACAGGCCAAAGAACATTTTAGAATACGATTATAATGCTGTATTTTTAAGCTTTGTTGTCCGGTAAACTTTTCTGAAACCTGTATCGATAGCTGTAATCACTGATGATTCACGGTAAACCAAGGCTCGGCACTTTGCTTTTTTAGATTTTGGACATTGTTCTGAAATAGCTAAAAACACTTTGCTTTCAATATTGATCCCCGATCGGTTACAGTTTGGTCTTAAGTCTTATGTCTAGTAGCACAGCGGTCTAGGGTCTTTAACCGGACACTATTGATTTTTAAGGATAATAAGGTAAATGAGCAACAATACCATATTTATAGTGGCCGGGGTCTTGCTAGCGATATACATTTTTATATCGATAAGCAACAGGAATCGTTCAAAACGTCGCAATTCCAAAAAGTTTATGGAAGGCAATACCCGAAAAGATCGCGAGAAGAAAAAATGGTAGTTACCACAACATGAAAATATATACCAAAACAGGCGACAAAGGTAAAACTTCGCTCTACGGGGGTACACGGGTTTCAAAACATCATATTCGTATTGATGCACTAGGCAACGTCGATGAATTGAATTCATGGGTGGGCCTGCTCAACGATCAAGAAATCGATGCTCATATAAAAGAGGTCTTGTTGACCGTACAGCATAAACTGTTCACTTTAGGTGCCATTTTGGCAACCGACCCCGAAAAAGCCATTTTAAAATCGGGCAAAGAACGGTTGAACATCGATAAAATAGCCAGTGCCGATATTGATTTTTTAGAACAGGAAATCGACTTGATGAACGAATCGCTTTCTGACATGACGCATTTTATACTTCCTGGCGGCCACTCTACTGTCTCATACTGCCATATCGCCCGGACGGTCTGTCGCAGAGCCGAACGCAAGACATCCATTTTACATGAGTTAGAACCGACTGATGCGAATGTGCTGTCTTATTTGAATCGCCTATCGGATTACCTCTTCGTCTTGGCACGAAAATTGTCAAAAGATCTACAAGTAGAGGAAATAAAATGGATACCTACCAAAAAAGGCTAATAATTCCCGCTTTTCTCCGTTATCAAATTATTAATGCAAAAATAATCCACTAAAATGGTCAAAATAAGCTCAAAAAAACTTGGCTATTTCCATTTTAAAATTACTTTTGCAAAACTTTAAAAATCATTTTGCTACAATGTATTGGACATTAGAATTAGCATCTTATTTAAGTGATGCGCCATGGCCTGCCACCAAAGACGAGCTGATAGATTATTCTATTAGAACGGGAGCCCCTTTAGAGGTTGTGGAAAATCTACAATCAATGGAAGAAGAGGGTGGCGAAGTTTATGAATCGATCGAAGAGATCTGGCCAGATTATCCTACTGAAGAGGATTACCTCTGGAACGAGGACGAATATTAAGACTGTTTTGAAATATGTCGTTAGAATTGTTATAGCCTATTTTTGATGCAGAACTAGGCAAAATTTTTAAGCATAGCATCGCTACGGTTCAAAATTTTAACGACGTTATGCGCAAAAAGAGGCTATAAGAAAATAATCGAGATATTTCAAAACAGTCTCTACTACAAAAATATTGACCTGTGTGTCGTAAAAGTCTCTTCGGAGGCTTTTTTTTTATGTAATTTTGTCAGCTATACTCGTGCTAAATAGAAAT
>QIJL01000028.1 GCA_003232435.1 Flavobacteriales bacterium
CAACATACAAGAAAAGAGGGCACAAACCTAAAAACAAAGCTGAAGGGCAAGAGCTCGATAAACACGAAAGTACGACGGCGGAGGTTTTTAGCACTTTAGATGAAAGTGCCTCGAAGACCGAGGCCTGGGTTGCCAAGAACCAGAACTATATCTTGGGGATTATCGGGGTGATTGCCGTTGGCGTTTTAGGTTATCTGGCATATAATCAATTTATTCAGGCTCCGAAAGAGTCTAGTGCCGCTAATGAAATGTACTATCCGCAGCAATATTTCGATCACGCGTTGAACAATGCCACGGCTAAAGATTCGCTTTACGATCTTGCATTGAACGGGGGAGAAGGTAAGTATGGTTTTTTAGATATCATTGATGAGTACCCCGGAACCAAAGCCGCTAATCTGGCAAATTATTCTGCTGGAATGGCTTATTTGAACATGCAAAAATATCAAGAGGCCATATCACATCTTGAGAATTTTTCCTCAGAAGACGCCATTTTAGGTGCTTTGGCCAAGGGTGGATTAGGCGATGCTTTTATGCAGCTAGGTCAACCCAGTGATGCATTAGGGTATTACGAAAGTGCAATGGCACATAGCAATAATGATTATACGGCCCCCAAGTTTTTGTATAAAGCCGGAGTAGCGGCTTTGGAATTGAGACAAAAAGATAAGGCCTTGCAATATTTCGAAAGAATCAAGAATGAATTTTCTGATTCTGACGAGGCCAATACAATCGATGCCTTTATCGGTATGGCCAAAAGTGGAAAATAAAGTGTTTCGATCTCGGGAGGCAAGAGATTTGCTTGCGGGCGGGGGTCGATTTGAACGAGAAATGTGGTTCTTTTGTTAAAAGTTAAAAGTTAAAAGTTAAAAGTAAGCGGTATATAACGAACACTTAGTTCAAGATGGTTAACTTCTTAACACATAACTTCGAAACCTGCTTCGCCGGCAGGCAGGCTCATAAACTACTTTTAACCCCAAACCTCAAAATCATCCAACGTAAACCTCAAAACACTTCCTAATGGCTACCGCGAACAAAAATCTATCTTCTTACGATAAAAGTCAGATTCCGAATGCGAAGCAACTTCGATTCGGAATCGTTGTTTCTGAATGGAACGAAGAAATTACCGAAGGACTTTATTCTGGGGCTGAAGCGGCTCTTTTAGATTGTGGTACACTTTCCGAGAATATCATCCGATGGAATGTTCCAGGAAGTTTCGAATTGACCTTTGGCTGCAAAAAAATGCTGACAACCCAAAAAGTCGATGCGGTAATCGCTATCGGTAGTGTGATTAAAGGCGAGACCGAACATTTCCATTTTGTCTGTAGTGCGACCGCACAGGGAGTCAAGGATCTTAATATCAAATATGATATTCCCGTTATTTTCTGTGTATTGACCGATGATACTCTGCAACAGGCTCAGGCACGAAGTGGCGGAGTGCATGGCAACAAAGGGACGGAAGCCGCAATTGCTGCTATAAAGATGGCGACGCTCGGGGACTAAAATCCCAAATCACAAGCTCTAAATTCCAAAAGAGTTTGCAGTTGGCGGTGACAGTAGGCAGTTTTCTTAGGCCTAAAACAAATTCCAATCCCGATATCGAGGCCAATTCCAAAAAAGTCTCTTGGTCTGTTCGATAGTAGTATTCAACTTAGAACTTTAAACCTTGAGAATTTCACTGCCTACTGCCACTGCCCACTGCCTACTGAGTATTGTTAACAAATTTTGGCGATTTCAACACGGCATGTTTTTTGATTTTAAGTAACTTTTAAGTAACTTTATCCATAATATTTACGGCTATGAAACTTCCAACACTCTTCAAGCAAAATAGAAACAATTGTTATAACTATAAGCCTCGCTATTATGATGCAAGAAAAGAACGGATTGAAAGTCTAATAAAAGCAAAAGAAGCAAGGTTAAGCGAGGAGAAATTAAAAGGTGCCCATCGAAAAAGAAATTTTAGGGAAGAGTGGGAAACAATGAAAAGTATGGATAGGGGTCAAAACAGCCAACTTCGTTTTATTATAATTTTGATTTTTCTGCTGCTCTTTGCCTACGCGGTGCTAAAATATGGCAACCTAGATTCTATACTTTAATGGCAGATATCATTAAACTCTTGCCGGATCATGTTGCCAATCAAATTGCCGCCGGGGAGGTCGTTCAAAGACCGGCTTCCGTAGTAAAAGAATTGCTGGAAAATGCCATTGATGCCGATGCAAGTTCAATAAAACTTATTGTAAAAGAAGGTGGAAAAACCTTAGTACAAGCTGTTGATGACGGAATTGGAATGAGT
>QIJL01000492.1 GCA_003232435.1 Flavobacteriales bacterium
GGCTCCATGACAGCCGAGGAGACTCGGCACCGACTCCTTTTGAAGACGATCTCATGGTCGGGCTTCGTCTGGCGATCAATGACATGGCGAGTACTGAAGTGCTCCTAGGTCTCATTCAAGACCTAGATCAAGCATCCAAAATGATCAGCATCGAAGCCAGCCGTCGTCTTAGCGATCACTGGAAGATCGAAGTCGAAGGCTTTGCCTTCATGCAACAACCCAAAAGCGATTTTCTCTACGCACTCAGAGACGATGACTTCCTGCAAATGACACTTTTCTACTATTTTTAAGTTCGTTCAAACTCTATTTGAACCAAGCTCTAACTTGAAAATACACAAAACAATGCACAAACTACATTTATATGTTACTTTTTGCATAATAACTGCAAATATCAACAAATAAACAAGAGGCTTTCTAAAATGCTTATCGAATTTACCGTCGAAAATTTCCTTTCATTTCGGGAAAAAACAACATTGTCCTTGATTAGCACAAAGAGGGAAGAATTAAAGGATTCAAATACCTTCGATCCCAAAGCACCCTCAAGCCCCACACTCCTTCAAAGCAGTGTAATCTACGGCGCAAATGCGGCGGGAAAATCGAACCTCATCAAGGCTCTAAAAATGATGAAGCAATTGATTTTAAAATCAGCACGCGAAAGTCAGGCGAATGAAGAACTTCCAATTCGCCCTTTTCTTTTAGATCGCAAAAGCTCTCAATCTCCGAGTGAATTTGAGATGACCTTTATCAGTGAAGGGGTTCGCTATCAATACGGTTTTGCAGCGACAACAGAACGTATTGTTGAGGAATGGTTATTGGCTTATCCAAAGGGACGTCCTCAGAGATGGATCGAACGAATTTACGATAAAAAAACACAGTCCTATTTATGGGGAGCGATGCATAGACTTTCGGGGCAAAAACACGTTTGGCAGGAGGTGACAAGAAACAATGCCTTGTTTCTTTCAACAGCCATGCAACTCAATAGCCAGCAACTCAAACCCGTGTTTACCTGGTTTAAAAAGATACTCCATGTTGCCAGCATCGGTGGGTGGAGTCACCGTTTTTCCACTAAACAGTGTGAAAAAAAGGAAACTAAAATGGACATTGTCCGTTTTTTAAAATCGGCAGATCTCGACATTGAAGACATTGAGATTGAAAAAGAAAAATTCAACCCCGATATGTTACCCGAAGATATGCCGTATGCAATGAAAAGCGAAGCCGAAAAAAAATTTAAAGGAAAGCCTGTTGTCACGAATATTAGGACTGCTCATTTGTTAGCGACCGGAGAAAAGGTTTTATTCAATATGAATGATGAATCCGATGGAACTAGAAAGATTTTTGCACTTGCCGGTCCGTGGCTGGACACTCTGGAGAATGGGGATATTATTGTCATTGATGAATTGGATAATAGCCTCCACCCTCTAATGGTAAAATTTCTTGTTAGCCTCTTTCACAACAAAGGAACAAATCCTCACGGCGCTCAATTGATTTTTACAACACATGATACATCCATTCTAAATCAAGAAGTCTTTCGTCGTGATCAGGTTTGGCTTTGCGAAAAAGACAAAGAAGAATCCTCAACACTGAAACCTTTAAGTGACTTTAGCCCTCGAAAAAGGACAGAAAATCTTGAAAAACGTTATTTGGCTGGCCGCTACGGGGCATTGCCTTATTTGAAAGAGATCAAAGAGGCAATGGGGGCCTGAGTGGGAAGTGAGGATCGATTCCACAAACGAAAAGCAAAATCGGCACCACGCGATCTTGCACGCAAACGAGCGAAACGTGTGCCCTATCATCGTGTATTAATTGTTTGTGAGGGTTCAAAAACCGAACCAAAGTATTTGGGCGAACTAATCGATTGCCTCAAGCTCAACTCGGCAAATGTTGAAGTAGACGGCTCCTGTGACTCCAGTCCAATCAGCGTCGTAAAGTACGCAAAGCAAAAATATTTAGAAGACAAGAAAACAGGAGATGTTTTCGATAGAGTCGTTTGCGTTTTTGATAAAGATTCACATGTGAGCTATGAACAGGCACTCAGTGAAATTTCAAATGCAAAACCCAAAAATGTATTTCATGCGATTAACTCGGTCCCCTGTTTTGAATACTGGGTCTTGTTACATTTTAAATTTACAACGAAACAATGGGGATCTTCTGGAACAAAGAGTCCGTGCGACACCTTGATTAAGGGTTTGGAACAATATTTGCCAAATTATTCCAAAGGGGAATCAGGTCTATACAAA
>QIJL01000239.1 GCA_003232435.1 Flavobacteriales bacterium
TTCCAAAACCTTTCCCTAACTTCGTTTGAAACTTTTTTTAATGAAAAACCAATTTTTCTTTTTAGCGGTGGTATTCCTTTTAGCCATTTCCTGCAAAGAAGATAAAAATCCCCTTGCCGAGGCAACGCCCACTGATTTTTGTTCCTCGATCCATCGCGATACGACAACTAGTCTTTCTGCAGCACTAAGCGATCTTAAAGACCGAATGCAAGACCAAACGGGAGTCTATGTACTCGAAGATGGTAACGGTGCCATGGTAACCCGTGCCTGGTTGAGCGAATATGCCGAGAAGTCCATCGATATTCAATATTTTATTTTTTCCACCGACAACATCGGTCTTATCGCCTGTGACTATTTGGTGCGTGCCGCCGACCGTGGGGTAAAGATCCGTATGATCGTCGATGACATTATGGTCGATGCCGATGTACAGGATATTCTGACTTTGGATTCCCATAAGAATATCAGCATCAAGATCTATAACCCAGGGGTCAACTTGGGCAAAAGTATTTTGGGCAAGATCAAAAAGTTCGCGACCGATTTTCGCTCGGCCAACCAACGTATGCACAACAAGACCTTTATCGCAGATGGCAAAGTGGTCATTACAGGGGGTAGAAATATCGCCGATGAATATTTCGATTACGACCATGAATATAATTTCAGGGATCGCGATGTGTTGTTGCTCGGTAAAGAAACCCGGGCCGTAAACAATTCGTTTACCGATTTCTGGGAAAACGAATTGAGCGTGCCCGTAACCGAAGTCGCCAAACTCGAAGCCGATAATATTTCCGATGAAAATCGCTTTGATAAGCTGCACGAATATGCCTGCAACCCGGAGAACTTTTGGCCGCAGGTGCGCGACCAGATTGCAAACCTGCCCAAAGCATTCGAGGCGATAAAAGCTTCCGGTAGATTGGTTTGGGTCGATGATGTACAATTCGTTTCCGACGATCCCGGAAAAAACGATGGCTCCGAAGGACTCTCGGGCGGTGGCGTTTCCACAGATAGTTTAATTGCCTTGGTCAAAAATGCCAAGATTTCCTTGGATATTCAGAGTCCGTATTTGATTACCACCGAAACGGGGCAACAATTGTTCAAAGCAGCGGTAGACCGCGGGGTAAAAGTCCGGATCTTGACCAACAGTCTGGCATCCACAGATAATCTCGAAGCCTTTAGCGGTTATCAAAAAGACCGAAAGGCTTTGCTCAAAAGTGGGATGCGAATTTTCGAGTTCCGGCCCGATGCGGCAGAGCAAATGGAAATCATGACCGGAGCCCTACAAGAAACCTTGGAAGAACGCCCCATTTTCGGCCTACATGCCAAGACAATGGTCGTCGATGGCAAAATCGCGGTCATCGGCACCTTTAATCTCGATCCGCGTTCTGCAAACCTGAATACGGAATGTATCGCGATCATTCGTTCCGAACAGGTCGCACAACAAGTACTTTCCCAAATGGAAATCGCTTACAAACCCGAAAACGCCTGGGAAACCACTTTGGAGTTCAATCCCGATAGCGAAGTATCCCAGACCAAACGCATCAGAACATTTGGGCGAAAAATACTTCCGAAGGATATTCTTTAGATTGGATGGTTGGCTCCCATAGCTTCGAGATGGATTGTTGGATTATTAGATTTTACGACTATTGGATTCTCGGACAATTAGAAATTTGAATTGTGGGGTCCTCCCCTTTGGAAGGGGAGAGCCTGTGCCGAATTTACTTCGGTATGCCGATAGG
>QIJL01000230.1 GCA_003232435.1 Flavobacteriales bacterium
ATGATAAAAACTATATACGGTTATCAAAACCGCCATTATCAGGTTATAAATCACATAATAATTGACAATTTTTCGAGTTTTTAAAATACTTCTCATCAATGACTTTACATCATCAACGACTGAAATTGCCCTGTAGCCTTTGTACAAAAAGTACATGAATACCAAAACCACGCCCAATGAGAAAATGGTTGTGCCAATGAGAAATGGTTTATCATCGTCCCCGTATTCTTGACCAAAAGCTTCTTGATATGATTCCATAAAAAAGGGTGCTAAACTTAATAAGATCCAAAATATAAATTCGATAATACTGATGTAGAATATCCATTTGACTATAGTAGATGATTTCCTCCATATCATCTGATAGATCTCGTTATACGACAATTTAGGAAGATGTTCTTCCTTATTTTGCCAGTCTTTTTTTAATAGTTCCAGTTCGTCCGTCATATCTAAGGGTTCAATATGGTTCTGAGTTTGGTCTTGATACGGTTCATTTTAACTCGTGCATTTACTTCGGTTATACCCAGCGTTTCACTGATTTCAGTATAATTCTTATCCTCAAGATATAGAAATACCAGGGCCTTGTCGATATCGCCCAATTGCTTTACCGCTTTGTACATCAACTTCAGTTGCTGTTCTTCGGTTTCATCATATTCGTCGGCCTTTATCTTAAAAATAACCGATTCGTAATCTTGGGTCTGAATTCTACGTTTCGATTTTCGATAAAGTGTTATGGCCGTGTTCAAAGCAACGCGGTACATCCATGTACTGAATTTCGATTCGCCCCTGAACTTTGGGTACGCTTTCCAAAGCTGGATCGTAATTTCTTGAAACAGGTCATTGTGAGAATCACGGCCATTGGTATATAGCGTGCATACCTTGTGAACAATGTTTTGGTTGCTCTCAAGTGCTGTCACAAATTGATGTTCCAGTTCTTTGTTCACGTATAAGTTGGTGGGTTGTTACTTGTTAGTAGAACGTTTTTTCATTTTGTTACACAAATGAAAGAATAAGTACAAGTTCAAGCTCAAGTACAAGTTCAAGTAGCATTTGAACTTGCGCTTGAGCTTGAACTTGACTTGAACTTTAGTTCCTATAATCCAAAGCTGGCGCCCTATCTCCCAAAAGCGGAATATATTTGAAATCGGCTCCGCGTCTTTCCATGAACTCTGTTTTGGCTTTTGATATCAGGTCTTTGTTTTCAAAAAGTTCGATTGCGGTCATCGTCAAGGTTTTCGCGGCGATCATCATTCCTTTATTTCCTATGGATGTGCCTCCAGCGGCCACGGCCTGCCAGCTATGCGCGGGAGTGCCCGGCACCCATGTTGCTGCACTCATGCCAACGGTAGGTACTGCGAAACTGACGTCTCCGACATCGGTAGACCCATAAGCCTTGGCTTCGGTTTTGTAGGGTTGAACGTTTTTGGCCATATCTAGATTGACACCATCATATCCCAGGCTTACGGCGATTTTATCGGCAAAGGCCTTTTCTTCTGAAGTATACTCCATGCCGCCAACTTTGGAAAGGTTTTCATGCATCAGTTTTTGCAAGGTCAAATTCGGAAGCAATTCGTGCGTACCGCCTATCATTTCATAGTCCATAGTCGTGCCGGTTCCCAGCGCTGCGCCTTCTGCCGCTTTTACGATACGGTCGAATATTTTGATGACCTCATCTCTTCTTTTGTGCCGCGAATAATAATAGACCTCCGCAAAATCGGGGACAACGTTCGGTGCTTCCACCATCTGTAATTACGTAATGAATGCGGGCATTCTCCGGAATATGTTCGCGCATCATATTGACCATAACGTTCATGGCCTCGACCCCGTCAAGTGAAGAACGCCCAAGTTCTGGTGCTCCGGCTGCATGGGCCGAAACTCCATAAAATCGAAATTTAGCGGATTTATTGGCCAAGGCGGCTCCGGCATTGGCCGAATTTTGAGAACCCGGGTGCCAGTGCAGGGCTACATCGACATCATCGAAAAGTCCCGCACGTACCATATATACTTTCC